>DASQCG010000001.1:0-3355 GCA_035634825.1 Thermomicrobiales bacterium
TCGCGGATCACATCGGCGATCGCCATCTGCACCTCTTCGCTGACCGGCAGCTCGCCATCGGGCCAGGGCATCATCACCGAGGTCGCACCAAGCAGCTTGGCGGCGTTTTCGGCCTCGACATCCTTGATCGCTTTGTACTCGGCCGGTGAGAGCTTTGGGTGGCCCTTCTCGCCCGGCGTCATGTGGACCATGACCGCGCGCCAGCCGGCGTCGACGTGCTTGAGCACCGACGCTCCGCCCATGATCTCGGCATCGGCGGCATGCGCGCCGATGACCATGATGCATTTGTCCGAGTTCGATTCCGCCGCCATTTACTTCTCCTTGAATAGGTAGCCAGTAGCCGGTAGCCCGTAGCCAGTTTCTCGGCGTCGACTTGCTACTGAATTTCGGCTCCTGGGTACTGATACTTCAGCACGGCGAAGCGCCGCACCTCATGGAATCCGACCTGCGAATAGAGCCCCGCCGCGTCGTCCCCGGTCCAGAGGAACCAGGCGGCGTGGAAGTTCTTCTTCAGCATCTCGTGAAGCGTCTGGGCCAGCAAGACCCGGCCGATGCCGCGGCTGCGAAGTCCGGTATGGACGCCGAATGGGCCGAACCGCTCGCCGCGATGCTCCGCGTACCCCAACACCTCCCCGTCTTGCATGGCGACCATCATCCCGACGAAGCGGGGGTCACCGGCGAACAGATCGTTGAAGACACCGCTGGCTTCGCGGTGCCAATCCCACGTGAAATGGCGGGGGATGAAATCGAGTACCGGGACGATATCGGCTGGTGTGGCCGGGCGGATCTCGATGCCTTCGCCACGCAGCGCGGCGGATCGTTCCTGGATTTCATCGGGAATGCGGAAGCCGGTCAATTCGGCCCGCATGCTGATTGGTCGCTCGATCACCTCGAAGCCGCGTTTGGTCAGGAACTCGACGCCGCCAGTGTAGGCAACGGCGTCGGCGCCGGGGGTGAAATAGTTCGGCACGTATGGCGAGAGGGCGACGCTGGTCCGCCCGAGGTCCTTGAGGCGATCGAGCGCGGCGCCGAGGAGCGCAGTGCCGAGGCCGCGTCCCTCCCAGCCCGGCGCCACGCCGAACGCCGTGATCCAGGCCTGCTCGGGCTCGTACCCTTGACCGAAGAAGGGGACACGCCGCACGAGCGAGAGCAGAAACCCGCGTACGTCGCCATCGACCTCCGCGACCAGGCAGCCCTCCCGGTCGAAGTTCGGGTCGAGCAGGACCTTGGCCCGCCAGGTCGTGGCGCTGATGGGATCGGCGAAGAGCGCTGCGTTCCAGACTCCGAGCAGGCCCGCTTCGTCCTCTGGCTGGTATCCGCGAATGATGGGTTCAGACATTCGATGCTCCAGGTTTTGGGTTTTAGGTTTTAGGTTTTGGGTGTTTGACGTCCATTAACCCTCAACTCTTGACCCTCAACTCGCTTATCCCTTGATGCCGGTGAGGGCGATGCCGCGGACGAAGTAACGCTGCAGAGCGAGGAAGACGATCACGAGCGGGATGATGCCGAGTGTCGCGCCGGCCATCTGCATGTTGATGACCTGGGCGCTGCTGGCATAGACACGCAGACTGTTCAGGCCGACCGGCACCGTCCACATGGTGTCCGTGCGGGCGACGACGAGCGGCCAAAGGAAGTTGTTCCATTGGAAGACGAAGGCGAGGATCCCGAGCGCGCCGATGACCGGCGTGCTGAGCGGGAGGACGATCCGCCAGTAGATCTCGAACTCGGAGGCGCCATCAACGCGGGCCGCGTCCAGTACCTCGTCGGGCAGGCTGACCATGTACTGGCGCATCAGGAAGATGCCGAACGCAGTTGCGATGTTGGGCACGATCAGACCGGGGTAGGAATCGACCCAGCCGAACTTGCTGACCATGTAGAAGATCGGGATCAGGACGACGAAGAACGGGATCATCATCGTGGCCAGGACGATCAGGAAGAGAACGTCGCGGCCGGGAAACTGGAACTTGGCGAAGCCGTAGCCGGCCAGGGAGCTGGTCAGGAGGATTCCGATCGTGGTCGATGTCGTGACGAACATGCTGTTGAGGTACATCCGGCCGAGCGGGATGGCGTCGCGGAGTCCGCGGTAGGCGTCGAAGCTGGGATGGGCCGGGAACCAGGTCAGGGGCCGGGCCAGGATCTCGCTCGATGTCATCATCGACGACAGGATCATCCAGGCGAAGGGCGTCAGCATGATCGCGGCGCCAACGATCAGGAGCAGGTATTTCAGACTGGTCGTGACGACCGGTCGAATGGCGTAGCTGGTATTCATTCCCGCTCCCTCAACAGTCGGAGCTGAATCATCGTCATGGTGAAGATGACGCCGAAGAGCATGACGGCCATCGCGGTCGCGCGGCCCATGCGGAGGAACTTGAAGGCGGTCTCGTACATATACATGACGAGCGTGTTGGTCGAGTTGACTGGCCCACCCTGGGTGAGGATGAAGGGCAGATCGAAGACCTGGAGCGACGAGAGCGTGATGACGACGACCACGAAAAGCATCGTCGGTCGCAGCAGGGGCAGGGTGATCGACCAGAACAGCCGCCAGGTTGAGGCTCCGTCGAGCTTGGCGGCTTCATAGAGATCGTAGGGAATGGCCTGAAGCCCGGCGAGGAAGATGATCATGTAGTACCCGACCTCGTGCCACACCGAGACGCCGATCAGGCTGGGCATAGCCTGGTTCAGGCTGTCGAGAAACGGCTGCTCGGGTAAGCCGACCCGGGCCAGGAGCCCGTTCAGCATGCCCCAGTTCGAGTCGAGGATGTTGCGCCAGACGATTGCGATGGCCACCGGGGCGGTTACGTAGGGCATGAAAAAGGCGGCACGCCAGAATGCCCGCAGCCTGATCGGGCCGTTCAGGACCAGCGCGATGCTCAGCGCGAGCACCACCGAGACGACGACATTGCCGACCGCGAAGTAGACGGTGTTCCCAAACGTTTCGCGGAAGAGCGCGTCGTCGTTCAGGAGGTAGGAGTAGTTCCCGGCGCCCTCGAAGGGCATGGTCGTGAGCGGCGTCAGCATGTTCCACGAGTGGAGACTGACCCAGATCGTGAAGAGGAAGGGGCCGAGCGCGAACACGACCAGCAGGATGAGGGCCGGGGCGACGAATGCATAGCCGGCCAGCGAGCGGCGGTTCACGCGCCGTTTCGCCCTGGCTCTGCCTGGTCGTACCAGTACCTGTTCCGCAGTGGTCATTGCTCCCATCCCGGCCCCATGAACATCAGGTGAATTGCGCGGCAGTGAAATGACTTGCTGCCGCGCGAGCCACTACGACGCGGCCTTCTCCTTCAGGATGCGATCGGCATCCTGCGCCGCCGTGTTGAGGGCATCGGTCGGAGATTCCTGACCGGCCCAGGCT
>DASQCG010000002.1:0-3319 GCA_035634825.1 Thermomicrobiales bacterium
CCCGGAACGTGCCGATCGAGGTCCAGGCCTTGATGAAGGTGTCCTGCGCCGCATCCTCGGCCAGGGCAGCGTCGCGCAGCATGCGCAGGCAGACGTTGTAGGCCGAGCGCTGATGGCGGCTGACGAGCGTGTTGAACGACGGCAGGTCGCCCCGCTGCGCATTCTGGATCAGCCGCTCGTCGAGGCGGGCCTCGACATCGAGCCCTGGCGGTTCCGCCTCTTCAGTTGTGGGTGCGCAGGTCTGCGTTCGGCGTCGGAACATGTCCGGTGTCGATCCTGTCTGGTCGTCGCTCTACCTAATCTGAGACGCGCGAACCGGGCATTTGGTGTGTCATGCCGGGCGCGGCGTCAGGGCGATGTTCGGCAGCACGGCCGGATTGGCGACGACAACCGGCTCGCGACCGGCCAGAACATCGAGCACCGAGATCAGAGTCTCGCGGCGACGGATCTCGACCGACTCCTCCGAGTAGTAGGCAGCGTGCGGCGTCATGATCAGATTCGGCTGGGAAACGAGCGCCTGATCGAGCGGATATGGCTCGGGATCGAAGACATCGAGCGCCGCGCCGGCGATATGCCCGCTTTCGAGCGCGTCGTTCAAATCGCCGAGATTGACGATGGGACCGCGGGCCGTGTTGACCAGCAGGACGCCCGGTTTCATCAGCGCGATGACATCGCGATCGATCATCCCGCGCGTTTCCGGCGTCAACGGGCAATGAATCGAGATGATGTCGGCCTCGGCCAGGAGCGTCGCTTGATCGACGAGATGCACACCACGAGCTTCGGCGGCTGCCCGATCGACGAACGGATCGGTCGCGATGACCTGGCCAACTGACGGCTGCATCCGTCGGGCGACCTCTTTCCCGATCCGGCCGAAGCCGATCAGGCCGAGCGTCTGGTTGCGCAGCGCCTTGATCCGGCCGCCGCTGAGCAGCTTGTCCATGAAATAGCGTTCCCGGACCCAAATGCCGTCGCGCAGGTCGCGGTCGAAGCGGGCAATCCGGCGGTTGAGGGCGTAGATCATGGCGATCGCGTGGTCGGCGACTTCCGCCGTGCAATACATCGGGTAATGGGTGACGACGACGTTGTGCCGTGTGGCCGCGTCGAGGTCGATGCCGTCCAGGCCGACCGAGTGCCGCCCGATCGCCTTCAGATTGGGGAGCTGGTCGAGCAGGGCATCGGTGATCGGCTCGCGGGCATCGATCATGATCGCATCGGCCCCGTGCGCGACCTCGATGAACTCGGAGGTGGTCAGTGGCACGCCTTGCGCGATTTCGACGTCCAGGTCGGTGAGTTCGGCGGCGTGCTCTTGCTCCCAGGACACGTCGTACTGGTCGAACGTCGCCACGATGCGGTAACGCCGGGTCATCTGGCACTCCTCGATTGGTATGGGGAGCCTGGTGGGGGACACAAAGAACAGTCCCGACAAGCTTCGCTACCAAATCTCCCCTGACAAAACCTTCCCCCACAGAAACGCCCCGCAACGTCTGTGGCTTCCAGTAGTGTCCCAAAACGGACTGGATTCGGAAGGCTACCCCGCAATAACCAACCGCCCGTCTGACCGTTCTGGTGGGGAAACCGGCTAACTGCTCGGCTCCTCGGGACTGTACGTACACTGTATACGTTCAGTGCCAGCGTGTCAAGGGGTCGCGGGGAAATCAAATGGGTCCAGTCGGTACCCGACGCAGTATACGATCAGACTCTCGCCTCGTCCGGCAGCCATGCGTTGGGCCTTACCGGCGGCGAATGACCACTGCGGCCATCCCGGCATCGCCGCGACCGGGAATGTGCCGTCTGATTCGCGAATACCAATCAATAAGCCCCGTCGACCGTTTGGTTCGGTTAGGATGGAGCGCAGGCGTTTGCCTTGGCACCGATTGTTCGCTCGGGTTTCGATGAGGAGGAACGGATGCCTGCCCGTCGACTGCTCCTTACGCTGGTTGGTCTGCTGATCATCTTGCCATTGCTCTACCAGACGTGGGGCACCTCGGCTCAATCAACGGATGACCCCACCGCGGTCGCGATCCAGACCCGGATCGCCCGCCTGGAGACCACGCTGACCGCGATCGCGTCGGAGGCGACCCCGGTCGTTGCCGTCACACCAGTAGGTCGCCAGAGCACCTTCAAGTACAAGGACTTCACGTTCACCTTCACCAGCTCCGAGCGGGGTAATTCGCTCGGTGGTGAGCGAGGTAGCGAACCTGACGGCGTTTATCTCTTCGTCTATTTCGAAGTCACCAATAACGGGGATCGGTCGGCCCATATTCCGGGCTACAACCGGTTTATCGTCACCGACGGGGCCGGCCGTGAGTTTCACGTGGTTCCCAAGGCGGCGTTTCACATGGCGCGCGACTACCAGACGATCGGCAAGGTGCAGCCGGGTTTGGTCTACGAGTCGGTGGTCGTGTTCGACGTCCGCAAGCGCTCGAAGAGCTTCGTGCTAACCTTGCCCGGCTCCGACATCAAATACAGGCTGGATCTCTGACGAGGTCGAGCGGATTCATGAGTGCGTCCCAGGGTTGAAGGTGCGCCCGATGCGACGCCCGCATCGCCCGCACGAGCAGGGACGTCGCCCCCAATTGACTGGCATCGGTTTGATCCTGAATCCGGGGAGTAGAATAGCGATCCGGGGATCGTAACGATCGGCAGCTCGTTGGCCGGTCAGCGAAGGACCAGGGGCTCGTGGATTTCGTCGTCGTTGGGATCTTCATCGGAGCGATCATCGTCGGCGCCGGCGCCGTCGTTCGTGATGTTGGACCCCGCCGCCGGCCCTTCCTTTCCCGGCGGGTGCGTCGCAACCTCGAACCGGACCTGGTAGCAAAGGCCTGGCGTCGGTACTGCCAGGCGGTCGGCAGCCTGATCCTGACCATGGGCATGGTCGTCATCCTGGCCACTGTCGTGGCGATGGTTGCCAGTGTCAGCGATAGCACCGGTTGGACGGTCGTCGGCATAGCGTCGGTGCTCGCGGTCGCCCTTTCCGCGATCGGGACGTTCGTGATTTCCGGGCACTACCAGCGCGGCGGTTTCGATCCGGTCTTCAGGCAGTTCAAACCGAAACCGGTCAAGGCGCTGTCGGCGGTCGTCGTGCACGATGTCGAGGTGCCGTTGAGCGCACTGCCGGGAGACTCGGTCGACGACCTTTTCGCGGCGGACATTGGCGGGCCGGACGTCGAGAACGCGGAATCCGGGTCAATCGTAGCTGCGGAGCCCGGATATTCAGAGAACGGCTTCATCGAGGAATTCGTGCAGGATGCGGTGATGGTTTCCGAGCCTCTGGTTGCGCCCGAGCCGGAGGCGCCGGTCCAGCACGTCGAATCGAACA
>DASQCG010000003.1:0-3862 GCA_035634825.1 Thermomicrobiales bacterium
GGGATGTCGCGCTCAACCATCTCCCATGCCTGGGCGCTGATCACGTTACCGATCAGGTAGGCGGAGAAGTAGCCGATGCCACCGCCGGCCCAGTGGATGTCTTGAAGCACGCCCTGCGTGTCGTTCGGCACCTCGACGCCGAGCAGATCGGTCATTCGCTCATTCCAGGAATCTCGCACGTCCTTGACCGCGAGCGCGCCGTTGATCATCTCCTGCTCGATCTCGAAGCGCAGGATGATGTGCATACCGTAGGTGAGCTGGTCGGACTCGGTGCGGATCAGCGACGGGAACATCTTATTCATGGCCCGGTAGATCACGTCGGCGTCGTACTTCTTCGCCTGCTCCGGGAAGTGCCTGGCGTAGATCGGGAACGCCCATTCCCAGTAGGCCTGGCTGCGGCCGACCTGGTTCTCCCAGGTCCGGCTCTGCGACTCGTGCAGACCAAGCGATGCGCCCTGGTTGAGACCAGTCCGCTCCAACTCGGGCGCGATCTGGCGCTCGTAGAGGCCATGGCCAAACTCGTGGTTGACGCCGCCGACCGAGACGGCCAGGTCGTTCTCGACGTACTTCGTCGTCAGGCGGATATCGGTGTTGGCGAAGCGCGTCTCGAAGGGATGAACGGTGGGGTCGAGCCGCCAGGCATCCTCGGTCGTGCCGATTCCGCGCGAAAGCTCGAGAACCAGGGCGGCCTGTGTCGCGACGTCGTAGTGCTCGTTCAGGGGAGAGTCATCGACCGCGTCGGGATTAGCCTTGACCTTCTCGATCAGCGGCTTGAGTCCGGCGCGAACGTTGTCGAACAGCGCCTTGACCTCGGCCGTCGTCATTCCGATCTCGTGCTGCTCGAGCAGGACGTCGTACGGCGACTCGGTCACATCAAAGCAATCGATCAGCCGCTTTTGGAGGTCGACGCCCTTCTGGAGCGACGGGGCGAAGAGTGTGTAGTCCTGCTGCTTGCGCGCTTCGAGCCAGATCGGCACGTGGGTCGCTTCGAACCCGGCCATCTCCCCGGCGAGATCAGTCGGGATGCGGCGGGCGCGATCCCAGTGGTACTTCGTGCGCTCGATCAGACAACGATCGTTGTCATCCTCCGGGCGCGACGCGGCGAAGCCCTCGAGCTTGTCGAGCAGCGAGCCGACTTCATCCGATGTGAACTTCTCATGCTGGATCCGGGCCAGCGTCTCCATGGCGTGACCACGAGCGACCGAACCGCCCTCCGGCATCATCACGAGCTGGTCCCAGCCCAGAACGGCGCCGGCGTTGCCCAGATCGTGGACCTCGCCGATCAGCTCCTTGAGCCGGCTCAGGTTTGCCTGCTGGTTGTCTGCCAAGGGATTCCCTCCATTGAAGAATCACGGAAGCGCGGTAGCCGCGCAATATGCGTTTGCAAGACTACCAGCAGAAATTGAAATTGGCGGCGTTGACCTCTTGACACAGGAACACTTGTTCGATAGATTGTGTACGTACAGGTGTTCGAAACGAGTGTACTAGCAGGAGACAATGATGTTCCGACTCGCAACCGTTCCCCAGCTCGCCGGCCGCTTCGGCAGGCCCTCTGTCGCCGAGCGGGCCACCAACCGCGCTGCCGTCGCCGAGCGGACGACGCGACCGACGACAGCCGACATCCGGCTGCGCCGCTTCGCTGAATCGACCGTCAACGAAGACATGTTTTCCGCGATCCTGCCGAGCGACGGCAGCTCGCCGATCGATTTGCTCCGCGTCATTACCGAGGCCATGAAGGATCTGCCCGAATTTCAGATCCAGGGCGAAGAGGATGAGCGATTCGTGCTGACCCTGACGCTCAAGGCCTGATCCCGATTCCCGAACGCCCCGCCGGAGCGTACCCAACCCCGCTCCGCCCGTACCCGCACCCGCACCCCGTCGGGAAGGACTCCGCACCTTCCCCGTCGCGCGCTCAGGCGCCGGCCGCCGCCAGGTAGCCGTCGACCAGCCCAAACGCACCGGTCAGCATCATGTCCCCGTACGGCGCCGCCTGGTGCCAGTTCAACCCCGTAGCGATTCCCCGGTTCGGCCCAGTCACGGCGATGAATCGGAACGGCGAAAACGAGCGGTACTCGTCGGCAATCACCGCACCGTGCCCGTCGAAGCGCTCGCGGAACTCGCGGTTCGTCAACTCCCCGTACCTCAATCGCTCGACCAGACGGCCGAGCAGATCGCGATCGAGCCCACCGGTGTGATGCTCGAAGACACCCAGAACGCGATCCTGTCGGACCAGCGTCGCGAAGGTGTGCATGTTGCCGAGATTCACCAGAACCGCGCCTTCGTCGGCCGCCTGCGCGACCACCGGGTCCCGCATCGCGCCCAGCACGGCCGCCGCGCCGGTATCCATCACGATCGCCCCCGGCGCCAGCAGGTGGACCGCCTGCATCCGGGTCATCTCTTCCGGCGGGGTCAGGAAGGCGGCCCGGCGCAGATCGCCGGCCGAGTTGACCAGCCAGTGCAGGTAATCGCCGCGGACGTCGTTGTTGCCCTGACCGACCCGGACGCCGTGGTCCTGGACCGCAATCGCGAATCGCTCCGGCAATTCGACATCGAACGCGTTCAGGGCCGTTTCGATCGCGTCCAGGTCAAGGTCGCCGAGCTCGATCTCGATCGCACCGCGTGGCGACTCTTCCGTGATCCAGACCCCGAAATGCCGGACCCGCTGTGGATCGTTGTGAATCGTGCGCGCGGCCGACGGCGTCGCCGTGACCGCCAATCCGGCATCGAGGTGCGCCTTGATCGCCGCGGTCGACGCCCCACCACCCATGACCTGGCCGATCAGGTGCAGCGGCCGGCCTGCGGCGGTCACCCGGCGGATTTGCTGCCCGATGATCTGGGTCTGCGACGGCATCACGAGCCGGAAACTATTTTCCGGCGTCTGCTCAGGGTCATAGACGAGGATGTCCTGCGTGCCCGCGCCAATATCGATCGCGAGAATGGTCTCGGCGGCATCCGTGCTGCCGAGCGGGTTAGCGACCGTTTTCGGCATTGCGCGGACCTGGCTGATTTCGGGATGGTAAGGAGAACTCATCGAGCAGGACATCGGTCGTGCCTTCGACCGGATCTTCGTCAACCTGTGTCAGTTCGTTGAGCAGCCGCGACTGGAACGGACCGGCAACCTCGGGCTCTTCATCGGCCGGCACGTCGAGATCGGCCAACAGACTGGACTCGAATCCGGCGCCCGCTTGCGGCCGTGGTGCGACCTGCTGCGACGGCCGAGGCGCGGGTGGAACGTACGGCTCC
The DNA here is from genome assembly GCA_035634825.1 of Thermomicrobiales bacterium. Classification (GTDB taxonomy): domain Bacteria; phylum Chloroflexota; class Chloroflexia; order Thermomicrobiales; family UBA6265; genus DASQCG01. The sequence goes on from DASQCG010000003.1 coordinate 3,244, forward strand.
GGATTCGGGATCGAGCGCGGCGGAGCGTTCCATGCCGGGAGCTCCTCGTCCGGTTCGATCAGCGGCGCATCAGTCTGCCGACGCGGTGGCGTCTGCGGCTCGATCGACGCGCGCTGCGGAGTCACCCGTTCGACCGGCTCTGGCGCGGGGCTCGCCTGCTCGACTGTTCGACCGGTCTGGAAGCGGCGCGGCACCAATCGGGACGGTCGCGCGCCGGGCTCCCCACCGGGACTCGGAGTCTGGTCCCGCCGGAACGGCTCCGGCTCCGGCTCCGGCTCGGAAGTGTTCGATTCGACGTGCTGGACCGGCGCCTCCGGCTCTGGCGCAACGAGGGGCTCGGAAGCTATCACCGCATCCTGCACGAATTCCTCGACGAAGCCGTTCTCCGAGAATCTGGGCTCCGCAGCAACGACTGACCCGGATTCCGCAGTACCGAGGTCCGGCCCGCCAATGTCCGCCGCGAAAAGGTCGTCGACCGAGTCTCCCGGCAGTGTGCTCAACGGAACCTCGACATCGTGCACGACAACCGCCGACGGCGCCTTGACCGGTTTCGGTTTGAACTGCCTGAAGACCGGATCGAAACCGCCGCGCTGGTAGTGCCCGGAAATCACGAACGTCC
>DASQCG010000004.1:0-2501 GCA_035634825.1 Thermomicrobiales bacterium
GGCGGGAAAAGAGTGTCACCCAGGCGCTCGACCCGATCCTCGCGCTGCTGTTCCCAGCCGATTCCCCCGCCGAAGCCCCGAAGCGTGCGGAAGTGCCTCCCGCGTTTGGGTTGAGCCCGCGCGAGCGCGATGTTCTCCATCTCCTGGCGCAAGGCCTCACCAACCAGGCAATTGCCGACCAGCTCTTCATTGCCGAGGCCACCGTCAAGGTGCATGTCACAGCGATCCTCACCAAGCTCAGGGTCGACTCCCGCTCCGGAGCTACCGCCTTCGCCATCCGCAACGGCCTCGCCTGACAACTACGACCTTAGTCGTAATTCCGCTCCTTCCCTCCCGGTACGACCTTCAGTCGAAGTGCCGATCACTTCCGAAGTCCAGCATGGCTCCCATACCCGGGGAACCGAACAACCGGCTCGCGACGCCGGATTAGCCCTCGGCAAGAGGAGCGACACATGCACGCGACAAAGACCACATGGAACCTGCGGAATACCGTCAGTGGGGCGTTGATCGCCCTCTCGCTTGCCACCGGTTGCCTGATGGGCATTGTGGAAACGGCCTCAGCCCAACCGCCCGAGCTCAGGGAAGAGCGGGGAAATGCAACGCATGTGGTGGAGGCGGCGACACAAGATCCGGCTCCCGCCTATCACCATCTCGGGATCGGCTTTCTCCCGTAGGAGGAGCATGGCTCTTCCTGCATTCATCTGCTGAACCGCCGGAGCTTGTCGCGGAGCCCGGCGGTTCATCGCGTCCCGGCTGCCCGGATCATCGCCGCGCACCTCCCGGGTATAGTTCCGGGTCGATGTGCCGATGAGCTGCCGGAAGAGCGTGAAAACCCGATGACAACCAGTTCCCGAATGACCGACCCCGCGCCGAAGCAGTGGGTCGATCGCTACCTGACCCTGCTCGGCGAGCCGGCGGCCGCGCCATCGCTGCCGGCGCTTTCGGCCCTGATCCGCGCCCAGTTCCGGACCGTCACCTTCGAGAACGTCACCTCGCTCCTGCGCCGCGCGGCAACGCCGGACGGACCGGTCCCGCCGCTCGATCCGGAAGCGCTCCTCGCCAACTGGGAGGCAGAGCGCGGAGGCGGGGTCTGCTACGAGATCTCGGCCATGTTCCATCGCCTGATCCGCACCCTCGGGTACGACGCCGAGCTCGTGCTCGCTCAGATCAGCATCCCGGACGGCCACCAGGCCCTCCAGGTCCGGCTCAACGGCGCCCGCTACCTCGTCGATGTCGGCACCGGCTCGCCCATCTTCCGCCCCATCCCGCTCACCGGCACGACTGAGTTCCGCCACGCTGGTCTCAACTACCGCTTCCGACCCGACGAACCCAGCCACTGGGTGCAGGAGCGGCTGATCGACGGCGACTGGAAGCAGACCTGCCGCTACGATCTCGGCCCGCTCGACCTCGACCGGCAATATGCCGCCTACCAGCACCATCAAACGCCCGGCGCGACCTGGGTGCTGGACAAGGTGCGGATGATTCGCTGCGAGGACGACGCAGTCTACTCCCTGACCGGCAATGAACTGACCACCATAACCACCACCGGCAAGCGCACCGACCAGATAACCGACCTCGCCGCATACACCCAACTCGCCGTCAACACCTTCCGCCTCCCCCACCTCCCCGTCGCCGAAGCCATCAAATCCCGCGCCGAATTCATGCCGGTAGAGGGTTGAGGGAACGGGAAAAGTAACCAGTAGTCAGTAGCCGGTAGCCAGATCCGCTCGTTCCCGAAAACCTAGAACCTAAAACCTCCTCTATCATCACAACAGCACGTCCGCGTCGAGACGGAGCCTTGTCATGGTCGCTGCCACGCGCCCCGCATCTCTGCCACTCCCACGCACACCCCTGATCGGCCGGGAATCGATCCTGGCCGAGATTCGCGCGTTGCTGCTCCGGCCCGATATCCCCCTCGTCACCCTGACCGGTCCCGGCGGGGTCGGCAAAACCCGCCTCGCCCTTGCCGTCACTGAATCGCTGCTGCCCGATTTCGACGCCGTCCACTTCGTGCCCCTGTCGCCGCTGCGGGACCCGGCCCTCGTGATCCCGGCCATCGCCCATGCCCTCGATGTCCGCGAAATCGCCGACCGCCCTCTGATCGAGTTGATCCAGGACGCGATCGACGACCACGCCGTCCTGCTCCTGCTCGACAACTTCGAGCAAGTGATCGACGCGGCCGGCGATCTGGCCCCGCTCCTGGCCGAGTGCCGGAACCTGAAGATCCTGGCCACGAGCCGGATCCTGCTCCACCTCTCCGCCGAGCAAGTCTTCCCGGTCCCGCCCCTGACCATGATCACCCCGGCCGAACGCGCCACCGCCGCCGATGTCTCGGCCTCCGAGGCCGGCACGCTCTTCGTCACCCGCGCGCTCGCCGCCAATCCCCGCTTCACCGTCACCGACGCCAACGCGCCGGATATTGCCGCGATCACCCAGCGGCTCGACGGCCTACCCCTCGCGATCGAGCTGGCCGCCGCCCGCTCCAATATCCTGAGCCCGGC
>DASQCG010000005.1:0-7304 GCA_035634825.1 Thermomicrobiales bacterium
TGTCCCTGATCGGCGAGGTCGAGCGGATCAGCGGCGACCGTGCCCGGGCACTCTTTCCGCCCCTGACGCCGGATGCGCCGGCGGCGGTCTGGTTCGCCGGTGGGACGCGGGTCAACGGCCGGTCGCTGCGGGCGGCGATCCGGACGGCCGCGCTCCAGATCGGTTGCCGGGAGCAGATCGGCCGGACGTCGATTACCCGAAGCGGAAACCGGTTGACCGTAACAATGCCCAGCGGAGCGATGATTGATCCCGATATCGTTGTGGTCTCGGGCGGCTGCTGGACATCGATGCTGGGCGAGCAGATCGGGCTAAACTTGCCGATCGAGCCGCAGAAGGGGCAGATTTTGCACCTCGCCTGGCACGACGAATCGACCGCGCACTGGCCGCTACTCGAATCGGCCGCGACCCACTACATGCTCGGCTTCCCGGAGGGCCGGATCGTCGCCGGCGCGACGCGGGAGCTCGGTCAGGGATACGACACCCGGGTGACGGCGGCCGGACTGCGCGAGGTGCTGTCTGAGGCGCTGGCGATCGCGCCGGGGATCGGCGGCTGCGAGATCATCGAGACGCGGGTCGGTCTACGGCCGTGGAGCCCGGACGGCGTCCCGGCGATCGGGCGGTTGACCGGGACCGACAATGGCTGGATCTGCACCGGCCACGGCCCCAGCGGCCTGACCATTGGCCCCTACTCCGCCGAGCTCCTTGCCCACCTCATCACCAACGAAGACCCCGGCCTCGACCCAACCCCATATTCCCCGGAACGCTGGCAGTAGGATGTAGGGGCGCATTGCACAATGCGCCCGCCGTATCGTCACAACACAACCGGCACGCAGAATGATTTGAAGGGGTTTGCCGTGGCAAACCCGCGCCGTGTCAGCCGGTAGGGGCAGATGGCAATCTGCCCGCGGGCGTCCCGAGTGTATGTCTTCGGCTGCATCGTGTGGTGACCGACGGGGCAGGGTGACGGGCCGGTGGGCGAGCAGCGGGCAGATTGCCATCTGCCCCTACATCATTCCCTCAACCCTCAACCCTCAACCCCATCCGTTCGCCTTCATCATGCCGCGAAGGTGCCGAGTGTCATCGATTGGCTGATGATGCGGTCGAGGTCGGCGGGCGGGAGCGGGCGGGAGAAGAGATAGCCTTGTCCGCGGTCGGACCCGAGTTCCCGTAACTGCGCCAGTTGATCGGCCGTTTCGATCCCTTCGCCGGTCGTCTCGATCTCCAGCCGCTTGGCCAGGCCGACGATCGAGCGGATGATCTCGTTGCTTTCGCGGCATTCGCCCATCGAGGCGACGAAGCTGCGGTCGATCTTGATGACGTCGACCGGGAAGTGCTGCAGGTAGGCCAGCGATGAGTAGCCGGTGCCGAAATCGTCGATCGCCAGGTGCACGCCCATCTCATTGAGCGTCTGGAGCACGGTCGCGGCCTGGGCCCGGTCCTCGATCATGACACCCTCGGTGATCTCCAGTCGGAGCCGGTCGGCCGGGAAGCTGGTCTCGGCCAGGATCGTGCGGACCCGGTGGACCAGATCGCCCTGCCGGAACATGCGCGGCGAGAGGTTGACGCTCATCATCAGCGGCCGACCGCCGCGCCGTTGCCAGCGGACGCCCTGCCGGCACGCTTCCTCGAGCACCCACCAGCCGATCGGCACGATCAGTCCGGTCTCCTCGGCCACCGGGATGAACTCGCCGGGCGAGACCAGACCGCGCGCCGGGTGGTTCCAGCGTACCAGCGCTTCCATCTCGACCACCTGCCCGGCCTCGAGCGAGACGACCGGCTGGTAGAAGACGACGAACTCCCCCCGCTCGACCGCTCCGCGCAGGTCGGCCTCGAGATCGAGCCGGCCGTCCGGGATGGCCATGTTCGGCGCGAAGATGATCAGCTGCCCGGGTCCGGCCTGTTGCGCGGCCAGGAGCGCGGCCTCGGCCTCGCTGATCAGCGCATCGGTCGTGCCGATCTGCCCGTCGCCGCGGCTGGTCAGGCCGATGCTGGCCCCGAGCGGAACCGCCCGCTCGCCGATCAGGACAGGGCGGGAGAGGACATCGCGGGCGGCGTCGAATGTCGCGGCGGCCTGCGTCAGGCCCGCGTCGGCGATCAGCATGCCGAAGCGGTCGCCGGCCAGGCGTCCGAGCGTGGCTCCCGGTCCGGCGATCGTGCTCAGCCGGTCGGCCACGATCCGGAGCACGGCATCGCCACCCTCCTCGCCGATCTGGTCATTGACGACGCTGAAATGGTCGAGGTCGATCACCGCCAGGCAAAGCGAGCGGCGGAGGCGCGCGGCGCGGAGCACAGCCTCGTCGAGCCGCGCGACGAATGCCGTCCGGTTCATCAGCCCGGTCAGGAGGTCGCGGGTCTGGATATCTTCCCGCTCCTGCTCGAGCCGGACCTGCTCGGTGATGTCGCGCGCGTTGATGACGATGCCTTCGATACGCGGGTCGGCGAGCTGGTTGGCGGCGTGCGCCTCCACGATTCGCTCCTCGCCGAGAAGCGTGGCCAGCCGCAGCCGGATCCGGGACGACTCCGCTGCCGCCCGGGCCGAGGCGACGAGCCAGCCGGCATGGAACTGGTCGGCCGGAATCGCCAGTGTCGCGAAGGGCTGCCCGATCAGCGATCTGCCCGGCCGGCCCAGCAACCGCTCGGCCGATGGGCTGAGGTAGGTGAGCGATCCGCGCGCATCGACGATCGCGGCGAGATCGCCGGCGGTGCCGAGGATCCGGGCGAAGCGGTGCTCGACATCGGCGACCCGCTCCTCGGCGGCGCGGCCGGCCCGGGACTCGAGCCGGAGCTGGAGCCCGATCAACCCGACCGCGACCAGGCTGAGCAACACCGCCGGGACGAGAAACCACTGCTCGGCCGGCGCCTGTCCGGCGTAGAAGTAGCGGCCGATGCCGGTCAGGGCCAGGCCCGCGGCGGCGGAGACGGCGATCCAGGGCGCGAAGGTCGCGCTCCGGAGCGCAAGGGCCCGCTGAAGCCAGGGTGATGTCGCCGCGATCATCTCGTCCCGCACGTGATGGTCCTCCTCAGCGCCAGATCGTCCTGGCGCGCGTGACGGGAACCGGTGCGGTCCGGTTGTGGGTGCACTGCGCACCCTACCAGATCGGGTCAGGCCGATGGGCCGAAAGGTACTAGGCCGATAGTCCTGACTCGTGGGCCCGATTATTGCACAAATCTTGGTGTACGTACAGAGGGGGTTGAGGGTTAAGAGTTAAGGGTTGAGGGAACGGAAAGACCAGAAACCTCATTTACGTGGCGTGGGTGCCTTAGCCGGCTTCAGCCGGGTTCAGATTTCAGCCCGGGTGTTTACGCCCGGGAGCCGCCGTGTTGCGAGACAGAGGTCGCATTGCCATGCGACGCTACACGGTGGTCCGTTTCGTTCCCTCCGCCCTCCACCCTCAATCCCGCAAGACTGCTTGCCTTCATGAACAGGACTATCTCGCGATACCGTACGGACGTATTGCGCTCTACGGTGGTCAAAACGGCGGCCCGCACGGATCGGCGCTGCCAGACCAGGTTTGGCGGAGACAACGCGTGGCGACGATTGGCGAGCTTAGTGACTTCAGCGTGACCGACCTGATCACGGTCGTGAGCCAGCGCAAGCGTACCGGCCGGCTGATGATCAAGACCGGCGGCAATGAGGCCGGCCTCTTTTTCGAGGACGGCTTGCTCGTACGCGTGGCGAGCGGCGACATTGCCCTGCGGATCGGCCGGATGCTGATCCGGCAGAACCTGGTCGACACGCCCCGCCTGCTTGAGGCGCTGCACATGCAGGCAGAATCGGGCGAGGACACTCCCCTTGGCGAAGTCCTGCTCCGTAAGGGATGGATCACGCAGGCCGATCTCCACCGCTGCCTCGAGGAACAATCGATCGAGGTGCTGACCCGCGCGATGAGCTCGCAGGCGGGCGTCTTTACCTTCGACGCCGGCGTTCGGGTCAGCCGCTCGGGCGACTTCCCGCCGATGGACCCGATCACGCTGCTCAAGATCGCGGTCGAGCGCACGAGCGCACTCTCGGTGCTCAAGGAGCGATTGCCGAGCGCGGTGACGCCGTTCTTCCTGAATGTGAGCCCGGCGACGGTGGTCGACTTGCAGGTTTCCATGGATCCGCCCGAGGCGATCGTCCTCGGCATCCTTCGCAACGGGCCGGTGACCTTCCCCGAGCTGGCGAATATGAGCGCGCTCGATGAGCTCACCCTCGGCGCGGCAATCCTGACCCTGCTCGAGCTCGAGTACATCGCCACGGCGAGCCAGCTTGCACCCGGCGCGCGAACGTTGTCCCCGGCCAGGGCCAGCTAACCAATAGCAATGGCCACCGTCCCACCAGTGCCCGCCGCCATCGCGCGGGTTGGATTTGGCGCCCACAGCACTTGGGAGGCCGCCCTCGACGAGGCCGCCGGCGGGGTAGCCGACGTTGCGCCCGACCTGGTGCTGATCGGCGTCGGTAGCGCTTTCGTGAGCGATATGCCGGCCATCGCCGATCAGGTCTGGCGCACGTTCCAGGCGCCGATCGTGATCGGCGCGAGCGGACGCGGCGTAATCGCGCAGTATGCGGAATATGAGCACGAGTCGACCGTCGCGCTGATGGGCTTGCGGCTGCCGGGCGCGGTCCTCTCCCCGGCACAGCTGACGCAACGCACCCTGGAGCATCTGACCGACCCAGCCACCTGTTACCGGAGGCTCGGTGCGATCCCTGAGGACGTCAACGGCTGGGTGGTGCTGGCGAACCCGTTTCGCTTCGACATTCTGTCCGCCCTCGCCGCGCTCGAGATGGCGTACCCGGGCGCGGCGGTCATCGGCGGTGTTGCCTCGCCGGACGCGCAGACGCGACAGACCGCACTCCTTATTAATGGAGAGGCGGTCTTCGATGGCGCCATCGCCCTGGGTATCGGCGGGCCGTACGAGCTGCTGCCGGCGGTCTCGCATGGCTGCGAGCCGATCGGACAGCCCTGGACGGTCACCGGGGTCTCCGGTGACTGGATCGAGTCAATCGGCGGCCGACCGGCCCTGGCGGTGCTGGACGACATTCTCCAGCGCACGCCGAATGACCTGCGGAACCAGACTCGCACGAATCTGCTGGTTGGTCTCGCCACGGACGAGTACCAGGCCGAATTCACGCGCGGCGACTTCCTGGTGCGCTCGATTGCCGGGATCGATCAGCCGTCGGGCGCGATCGCGATCGGCGCGCGGGCCCGGCCCGGTCAGACAATCCAGTTCCAGCTGCGGGATGCGGCGATTGCCGATCTGGATCTGACCTTCTGTCTCGACGGCCTGCGCGGGAGTATCGGCGGGCTGGACCCGGTCGCGATGGTCGCCTTCGCCGGGCAGGAACGCGGCCGGAACCTGTTCGGCTCGGAGAGTCACGACACGCTGACGATCCAGCGCAAGTTCCCCGGCATACCGACCATCGGGCTCTACACCGCCGGCGAAATCGGCCCGGCCGGACTCTCGAGCGCGGTTCACTCCCTCAGCCTGACCCTCGGCCTCCTCGCCCGCCGGATAGACGCGAGCGCCTGAAATAGATCCGAACGCCCAGCGTCGCCCCGGGGATAATGGTCGGTGCCGCAAGGAGCGGGAAGTGGGTCGTTCGGCACCGCCCCGGAATGAATTCCGGGTCTGAGGAACGGATGTCCCGCCGGGACAGGGACTTTCTCACCCCGGGGGCGGTTCCACGCGCTCGAGTCGTGCGAGGATGGTCCCCTTCTCGTGGTGCTCGCGCTGATTCAGAACGTAGGCGCAGACCCTCGACAGCGCTTGATCTCCGAATGAGAGTGCGCCGTACTCGGATTGCCACTTGAAGCCAGGATTAGTGGCTCGGACGGCGTGCGAGGAGGCGCCCTTCAATCGCTTCATCACCTCGGAAATTGAGTGGCGCGGTGGGACAGAGAGGGCAACATGGGCATGGTCAGGCATCAGGCCAACGGCGTGACAAAGCAGCCCCATGTCTCCGCACGTCAAAGCGAATGACCGCCGGATCACCTGCTCTTCAGTCGCAGCGATCAGCGGCTCTCGCCCATTCGTGGCCCAAACCAGGTGGTAGTGCAAGCGCCAATACGGCAAGGTAGTCCTCCGGAGTTGAGGCATTCTACGAGTCGTCTTCGCTACGACGGCAGGCAGTTGGCTCTTGGTAGTTGCCAACTGAATTCGGTCATACGCCATTGTCCCGGAGGGACATCCGTACCTCAGCCGCGGAATTCATTCCGGGGCGGTGCCGGCCGCTCGATTCAAGTTTCGAAACCCGATCCCCGCTTGGCGGGTAGGCCGAATGGATGGGCGCCCATCGCGGTGATAAGTGGTATGCTGCTTACCAATCTACCCCCGAAATCCGGATCTGTCGCATTCGCGAGGAGTCTGCACCTATGCATTCGTTCAGGCGCCGTCGTTCGGCACGTTCAGTTATCACGCTGATCGCGGTGATGGGGGTTATGCTCGCCGCCCTGGGCTGGTACACGCCCCAACCTGCCCGGGCCCAGACGGCATCGTTGCTGATCAATAACCACCTCTGTCCCAATCCCATCTCGAGCATCGACATGATCGATTTGGCGCCGAATTGTCCCGGCGTCGGCTCGAACTGGTCCTTCACCGTCACCCACACCGGCGGCCTCTACCAGCAGACGCTGCAAACCGACGGCAGCGGCATGGCCTCCTTCGGCAGCATGCCGGCCGGCGTCTACAAGATCGAGGGCGCGACCACGCCCGACTTCTCGAAGGTCGCCGTCTATTGCAACGTCAAGGACGGTCTCGGCAACGACGTGACCGGCTGGCTCTACGGCTATGCCGACAACTATTACACCGAGCTCAACATCGAGCAGGACGGCTACATGGGCTACTGCGACTGGTGGTGGTACAACCCCGGCCAGGCCCCACCGCCCTCCTCCGGCTCGGTCATGATCAACAAGCTCGATTGCCCGCCCGGCTATGACGCGGCCAACGCCTCGATCTACGACCTCGCGGCGACGTGCCACGGTCAGGGCCAGTACGAGTTCTCCCTGACCGACGCCAACGCCGGCAACCAGTCCGGATCGACCCCCGGTGGCGGCTTGAACACGGTCAGTTTCAGCAATGTGCCTTCCGGCGCGATGACGATCTCGGAAGATGCGCCGGGCGACTACCTGGCACCGCGTGTCTTCTGCAAGAACCAGAAGATCACCGGCGAGGAGGACCCGGAGGACGAGGTTCCGGTCAACAACTTCGCGATCAACCCGACCCTCAAGCAGGGCTACGACAACCTGTACTGCGACTGGTTCAACGTGCCCAACCCGGACAAGGTCAACATCACGATCATCAAGTACGAGTGCCCGGATGGCTTC
>DASQCG010000006.1:0-8972 GCA_035634825.1 Thermomicrobiales bacterium
TGAGCCCTGACCCCTTCCGGCTCACGTCTCACGACTTACTCGTATCGCAGCGCCTCCGCCGGGGCGATCCGCGCTGCCTGGCGGGACGGTATCCACGCCATCAGCAGGGCCACCACCAGCGTCACGCCGAGGATGATCGAGATGATCGGCCACGGCACCAGGAACTCCGACCCGCTCGCCGCGTCGTCGCTCACGAACAGGTTCCGCGCCAGCACCAGCCCGAGGACCGCGCCACTCACGACGCCCATCCCGACGATGAAGGCCGTCTCGATCAGGAAGCTGAGCGAGACCATCCCCCGTTGGAAGCCCAATGCCCGCAGGACGCCGATCTGCTGCCGCCGCTCCACTACGGAGCGGAAGGAGATCACGCCCACGGCCGCGATGCCGACGATCAGACCGAGACCCATGAAACCTTCGATGAGGTGCAGGAAGCTGGCCGACTGCTTCTGGCCGTCCTCCAGCTCCTGCTGGATCGAGTTGGCCTGCACACCGTAGCTGAGCATGGTCGATTCGATCTGCTTCGCCACCGTCTCGGACTGGCTGTCATCGGTCAGCGCGACGTAGTACGAGGTCATGGCCGCCGTCGGGTACACCGTGTCGATCGTCGCCTGGTTGGCGTAGAGACCGTTCAGGGTGCCGATCTTACTGTCCAGCACGCCGATGACCGTCAGGGTGACCGGCTGGCCGGTTTCCGGGTTGATCACCTCGATCGTCGCCGGAGCGAACGTCTTGTCAGTCGTCGAGACGCCCTTCAGTTGGAAGGTGTCCGAGCCGCCCAGCTCGTCCTGACCGGACAGGGCGAAGACATCGACCACCGCCACGTTCGGCTGTGTCAGGAGCGCCTCGATGATTGCCGCGTCGCTGTCGTAGCCATCGGCGCGTTGTCCGAAGAGCAGGTCGCTGCTCTGGATGAACGCCTGATTCATGCCGCGGACCTCGTACGGCATCCACTCGCTGTCGCCCGCCATTCGCAGGCGAGAGGCGTATGGATTCGGCGTGGTGACAGTACCCGTGGCCGTGAAGCCATTGGTGTCGATCCCGTTCTGCTGGAGCGTGCCCTCGAAGTCGCTGACCGGGTTGGCCATCGCGGTATCGACCCGGACATCCCAGCCGGCCGCCGCCTCGTCGCCGAGGAAGAGCACGGTGTAGTTCTTGTTCAAGGTCGACATCATGACCAGCGAGAAGACGATCAGGCTGAACATCGCGATCGCCATGCCGGTCCGGCCCCGGGACGCGCCCGGGTAAGCGATCGCGGTCCGGATCGCCGGCGTCTGCGACTTGAACAGGCCACCCAGGCGCGAGACACCCTTGAGCAGCACGTCCAGGTTCTGGACCAGGAGGACCGTCGCACCGATGACGATGAAGATTCCGGACAGGAAGAACATCTCCATATTGGTGACGCCGTCCAGCTTGCCCCAGAGCCGCGCGGCCGTGTCCTCAGGCAGCAGCCAGAGGAACAGGAGCCACCCGCCGACCACAGAGAAGACCGGGCGGGACGGTGCTCCGAAGAAGCGAGCGAACAACGCCACGCCGAAGGGCAACAGGCTCATGCCGGTATAGAACGGGAACGCCTGCTCGGCACTGAGTCCGCTCAGTGTCGTCACTGCGCCGCCCAGCAGCAACAGGCTGGCCCAGAGCAGGGTTTTCTTGCTGCGCTTGCTTGCCTGAACATCAGGGATGTCCCGGACCGCCGCAACCACGTTCAGTCGGCTGATCTTCCACGAGGAACCCACAACCGCCAGGAAGGTGATCACCACACCCAGGCAGTACGCGGCCAGAAGGCTGCGCGGCTCGACGTGCGGCGTGATCGAGATCTCGTCGCCGAGGAGCGCCGACATGCCGTAGCCGATCCCGTACGCCGCCGCGACACCCAGCGCCGCGCCGACCAGACCGGCCAGCACTGCGTACCCGGCGCCCTCAGCCACGAATTGCTGGATCAACTGCCCCCGCTGTGTGCCGATCGCGCGGGCCATGCCCATCTCGGAGCGCCGCTCGGCCGCCAGCATCGTGAAGATCAGGACGATCAGCAGGATGCCCGCCGCGATCGAAAAGAGCCCAAGCAGCAGGAACAGGGTCGTGAAGAGCGATGACAGGCCCTCGAGCTGGTCGACCAGATCCTGCTTGAGCGGGTCGATGCCCAGTTGCGTGCCCGCCAGTGCCGGCGTCAGCGCATCCACGACTGCGTCGGTGTGCGTCATGCCGTCCCGGACACCGCCGGTGTTCGAGATCAAAACCATGCTGTAGGAGTCGGTCAGGCCGGTCAGCTCCTGGAGTCGCTCCAGGGACATGACCATGCCCGGCTGCTCGAAGTCGACCGCACCCGTCAGGAGGCTGTCCGGCCCAACGCCGGCGACCGTAACCTCGATCGGCTGGTTGTTGTAGTAGATGGTCAAAACGTCGCCGACCTTGGCATCGAGCTTGTCGGCAGCCATCTCGCTGATCACGACCGCATTGGCGTCGAGCGATGCCAGGTCGATGACGGTGCCGTCGAGATCCTTGACCTCGCCGAACCCGGAGAGGCGGCTCGGATCAAGACCGGCAATGGTCACATCGGGCTCGGCCAGGCCGGAGACCGTGTTCATCGCCGGGATCGTCTTCCAGAGCATCGGCATCACGCCGTCGACATTCTCATTGCCGGCCAGCGCGGTATCGACCACGCCCAGGGAACTCGCCGGAATGTCATTACTCATAGACGAGTTGACATCGACGTCGCCCTGGCCGTTCGGGCTGTAGACGACGACCTCATCGACCCCACCCAGGACCTTGTAGGCCTCGTTGGTGGTCGAGTAGTGGAGCGTGTCGCCGGTGCCGAGTGCGGCCGAAATGATCAGGGTCGAGAGCATCAGGCCGACGACGATCAGGATGGTCTGAGCCTTGCGGCGCGGAATGTTGCGCACGCCGAGCTTGAAGATGACCGGCCGGCGCCACGCTACCCACGCCACCGATAACAGGCAGATCGCGAGCAGTGCGACCAGCACGGTCAAGATCCCGGACATCGGGATACCGAATATCTCGTTCACAGGAAGGTTCCTCTCTCAGGGGAATTACTCAGGTCGATCGTTGTTCGACGGATGTGCCGAACCAGGCTCCAGTCGGTTGAAACCGACTTCTATTGGTGAGACGGGGTTTCAACCCCGGCCGACCGGGAGACTTGTGACAGGTGCCGAAACACCGCGCATCCGCGCTAGTCGGCAGCGGTGTCGTCCACATAGGTCATCGGCCGGTTGATGGATTGATCGACGATCTCGCCGTCCACCATGCTCACGACGCGGTCGCACTCGGCGCCGATCCCGCGATCATGCGTGACCAGCACGAAGGTCAGACCGTTCTCCTCGTTCAGCTTGCCCATCAGCGACATGATGTCGGTCGCCGTCTTCGAATCGAGCGCGCCGGTCGGCTCGTCCGCCCAGACAATCGCCGGATCGTTGACCAATGACCGCGCGATCGTCACGCGCTGCCGCTGCCCACCGGAAAGCTCGGCCGGCCGGTGGTTGGCCCGATTCGAGAGCTCGACCGTCTCCAAAGCCGCGATCGCCTTCTGCCGCGCGATTTTCGGCGCCACGCCCGAGACCAGCAGCGGCAGCTCGACATTCTCGACCGCGCTCAGCACCGGCAGCAGGTTGTAGACCTGGAAGATGAAGCCCATCCGCTTCGCCCGGTACGAGGTCCGCTTGCGATCCTTCATCGACGCCAGGTCTTCACCCTCGAGCCAGATGGTGCCGGAATCGATCGTGTCCAGGCCCGAGAGGGTGTTCAGGAGGGTCGTCTTGCCGCTGCCGGACGGACCCATCACGGCCACCATCTCGCCCGTGGCCACACCGAAGCTGACCCCCTTGAGCGCGGCGACCTTCTGCGTCCCGGTGTTATAGGTCTTGACGACGTCCCGGGCCTCGATGATCAGGCTCGGGTCTGGCCCGGTGATGATCGGCGAGCTTGCGGGGGTCGATCCCTTGCGATTCAAAAGCGAAAGCATGTCTGCACTCCTTGCCGTTCCTGGTACCTGTTCCACGGGTGTGTTGCTCGTCTGCATTTCATTCCTGTCGTAAAGACCCGTTCTCTCCCGGGTCGGTATGGCTATCGTCCATTCTGACCGCCGGATCGTCGGCTGGCGTCGGAAAGTCGGCCGACGCCGGGCGCGTACCTGTGACCGATCTGTCATCTCCGTCAAAGGGCGGAGGCGGGACGCGCGCTGCTGAAATAGAGCCACGCCCCTTCGGTCCACGCTCCCTGCATGCTGACCGAGCTGAGCACCGGCACGACCTGCACCAGATGCAACCCGCGCCGGCTCATCTCCTCGCACGCGTTCTCCATCTCCGTCGCCAACCGTTGCCGCCATTCGTGCTCGGGCTCGTAGCGCGGAATCACCCCGAGCCACCGCCCGGTGCGCCGTCGGCTGTCGCCCACGTAAATCACCCGGCTGTCGCCCAGTGAGCTGCTCATAGATCTCCTCCCTCAGGTCGCTCTGTTGCCGCCGCAAAGCGCATGGCGGCGCCAAACTTCACTCCCTCAATTCTGGGTGTCCGGAGGTCAACTGCCATCGGCCGCGTGCCTGAATTCGGCACCGGCAGATCTCAACCTGAGGGGGAGGCGCATCTCCCCCGCGAGGATGATGAGAACGGCAATCGGGTTCGCTATGCTTCCAATATGAGTCGACTTGACCGTTTACGCGCGTCCATTGAGCAACATCCACTCGCCTTCGACGCCGTCATCGCCGGGCTGTTGTGGGTCCTTTCGCTGCTCACCCTCAAGGCCCTCTGGCCACTGACCCATCAAGAGCACTCCATCCGCGCCGTGATCGTCACGAGCCTGGCGATCGTGCCCCTGATCTGGCGCCGTCGATACCCGCTGGCGGTGCTGGCGGTGATGTCGGTCGTCTTCACGCTGGGCCACGCCCTGAGCGTGCCGGAATCCGAGTGGTGGACCTATACCTGGGCCGTCGCCTTCTACGGCGCCGGCGTCTACGGCTCGTCGAAACGCCGCGACCTCGTCCGCCTCGGAGCCGTCGCCGCGTTTCTCGCCGTGCTCGTCCACCGTCTGTTCTTCAGGGAGATCGAAGGGTTCGAGGGCAACCTCGCGCTCCTCCAGGTACTCAGTCTGGCCGCCAACGTGCTCGCCGTCATCGCCGTCTGGTGGTTCAGCGACGCGGTCCGGGTCCGCCGCGAGCAGGAGGACCAGCTCGCCGAGACGGTCGTCCAGCTCGAGCTGGACCGGCAGGAGAACGCCCGCCGCGCCGTCTTCGATGAGCGCGTCCGCATCGCCCGCGAGCTGCACGATGTGGTTGCCCATCACGTCAGCGTCATGGGTGTCCAGGCCGGCGCCGCCCGCCGCGTCCTCCAAAAGCACCCCGAGAAAGCAGAAGAGGCGCTTTCCAATATAGAAGCGGCCAGTCGCGAGGCTGTCCAGGAAATGCACCGCCTGCTCGGCTTCCTCCGCCAGGAACCGGAAGACACCCCGCTCGCCCCGCAACCGGGCATGAGCCAGCTCCCCACGCTCGTCGACCAGATGCGCGACGCCGGCCTGCCCGTCGAGCTCCAGATCGAGGGGACCGCACGCGTGCTCCCACCCAGCGTCGATCTCTCTGCCTACCGCATCGTCCAGGAGGCCCTGACCAACACCCTCCGCCACGCCGGACCCGCCCGGGCCACGGTCAAGCTCAACTACGCCGACAGCGCCATCGACATCGAGGTGCTCGACAACGGCCGCAGCCCAGGCACGAGCCAGAACGGGGACGCAACGGGTCACGGCCTGATCGGCATGCGCGAGCGGGTCACGCTGCTCGGCGGCAAGTTCCAGGCCGGCCATCACCCGGGCGTCGGCTATTCGGTCCGCGCCCATCTCCCGCTCGACGGCAAGCCGGCATGAGCATCCGCGTCCTGCTGGCCGACGACCAGGCCATGGTCCGGGCCGGATTCCGCATGATCCTCGAGTCCGAGCCGGACATCGAAGTCGTCGGTGAGGCCGAGGACGGCGCGAAGGCCGTCTCCCAGGTCCGCGCCCTGCGTCCGGACGTCGTCCTGATGGATGTCCAGATGCCGAACATGGACGGCCTCGAAGCCACCCGCCAGATCGCCGCGCTCGATCTCCCGGATCCGGTCCGCGTCCTGATTCTGACCACCTTCGAGCGCGACGAGTACATCTTCGAGGCGCTCCGCTCCGGCGCCAGCGGCTTTATGCTCAAGAACGCCGCCCCCGAGGAGCTGATCGAGGCCGTCCGCATCGTCGCCGGTGGCAACTCCCTGCTCGCCCCATCGGTCACGCGCCGCGTGATCGAGGAGTTTGCGAAAGGCCCCGCGCCGGCCGCCGTCGATACCAGCCGTCTCCAGGTCCTGACCGAGCGCGAGGCCGAAGTCCTGGCTCTGCTCGCCCGCGGCAAATCCAACGCCGAGATCGCCAACGAGCTCTACGTTGGGGAAGCCACCGTCAAGACCCACATCTCCAACATGCTCACCAAGCTCAACCTGCGCGACCGCGTCCAGGCCGTCGTCTTCGCCTACGAATCCGGCCTCATCCGCCCCGGGAACTAAGTTGAGGGTTGAGAGTTGAGGGAAAGACCAGCGACCAATCTGTGAGGGTTTGCTGTGGCAAACCCGCGCCGCCGAAGAACCGGCTGCCTGAACCCGGACTGCCTGGCCAATGTCCCACGCTGGGCCGACCCGGCCAGGATTCCCGTAGGGGCAGAGGTGCCGCGGGTTTGCTGCCGCAAACCCGTACGCCGGGCCTCTTGACGATCCACCCAACGTCCCCCATACTGACCCGTCTAGTACGACGTCGTACTATCCGGCAACGTACCTCCCTTCGCACCAGCCAACCTATTCGCCACCCGGGCCGCACCCCGACTCGGTCATCACGCGAGCGACCATGCCAACCGACCGTCAGGACCAGATCAACGCGATCGAGGCCCTCTTCCAACAACTCACCTGGCGCGGCCGCATGCGCTTCAGCCATCGCCTAGAGCGATACGGTCTGACCATGCCCCAGTACCTCGCCCTGGCCAAGATCCAGAAGCTCGGGCCCGACGCCACCATGAGCGAGGTCAGCGACGCCCTCCTCCTGCCCCGCAGCTCAATGACCAGCATCGCCGACCGACTCGTCGATCAGGGCCTCGTCCGCCGCGGCAGCCTCGAAACCGACCGCCGCGCCGTCAGCGCCACCATCACGCCAGCCGGCACGGAGCTGATCCGCACGGTCGAGGCCGAGCGCAACGCCGAGCTCACGGCCATGCTCGCCGACTTGACCACTGCCGACCTCGGCGAGTTCGCCCGCCTGCTCGGCAAACTGCTCGACTCGTTGCAGCAACTACCGGCCGATGACGGCTAACCGTCAGGCGAACCGATGTCGCGCTCGCACGCCCACAAAACCGCCAACGCTCTACACCTCGTACCCGATTGTGCGCCCCACCCGGGCCAAACCCTCCGAGTGACGAATTGAAATCAGGAATTGAACGCGTGAATAAGCCAGCAACCGCCGCCCCGGCCGCCATCCATCCAGTCGACGAATCAGTCATGACCCACCGCCAGATCATGGTCGTGCTGATCGGCGTCATGGCCGGCATGCTCCTGGCCGCGCTCGACCAAAGCATCGTCGGCACCGCCCTGCCCCGCATCGTCAGCGACCTCGGCGGCCTCAACCACCTCTCGTGGGTCATCACCGCCTATCTGCTGACCTCGACCGCCGTCACCCCGCTCTGGGGCAAGATCTCCGATCTCTACGGTCGCCGCCTGATCTTCCAGCTCACGATCGTCATCTTCCTGATCGGCTCCGCCCTCTGCGGCCTCAGCCAGAACATGTTCGAGCTGATCGCCTTCCGCGCCCTCCAGGGAGTCGGCGGCGGCGGTCTGATGGCGATCGCCCTCAGCATCATTGGCGACGTCATTCCGCCCCGCGAGCGCGGCCGGTACCAGGGCTATTTCGGCGCGGTCTTCGGCATCGCCAGCGTGGCCGGACCGCTCCTCGGCGGCTTCTTCACCGACGGCCCCGGCTGGCGCTGGATCTTCTACATCAACATCCCCGTCGGCGCCGTCGCTCTCGTCATCACGAGCATCGCCCTGCGCATGCCGGTCGTCCGCCGCGAGCACAAGATCGACTACCTCGGCGCGGCCATGATCGTCGCCTCCGTGACCTCGCTCCTGCTCTATCTCAACTGGTCCGGCGAGACCCACGGCTGGACCGCCCCGATCTCGCTTGCGTTGGTGGTGGCGTCGATCCTCTTCGCCGTCTTCTTCGTGCTGGTCGAGCAGCGCGCGGCCGAGCCGATCATCCCGCTCCGCCTCTTCCGCAACGCCGTGTTCCGGATCGGCAACGCCTTCGGCTTCCTCTCCGGCGTCGCCATGTTCGGCGCGATCATCTTCCTGCCGCTCTTCCTGCAGGGCGTGATGGGCATGTCGCCGACCAAATCCGGTCTCGCCATGCTGCCGGTCGTCTTCGGCCTCTTCACCTCCTCGATCGGCTCCGGCCGCCTGATCTCGCGGACGGGCAAGTACAAGATCTTTCCGATCCTGGGCTCATCGATCCTGATCGTCGGCCTCGCCCTGCTGGCCCAGATCGGCGTCGGCACGCCCTACTGGCACATCGCCGTCTTCGGCGCGATCTTCGGGTTGGGCCTGGGCATGACCATCTCGACCATCGTCGTCGCGATCCAGAACTCGGTCGAGATGCGGGACATGGGCGCGGCCACCAGCTCGACCACGTTCTTTAGGTCACTCGGCGGCGCGATCGGCGCGGCCGTCTTCGGCGCCGTGCTCGGGGTGCGCCTGGATCACTACATCCAGCAGGCCTTCGGCGCGCAGGCCGCCGGCGCCGCGGCCGTGGATGCCAACAACATCCAGGCCATGCAGGCGCTCGAGGAGCCGACCCGGCACCTGGTCCTGACCGCCTTCACCAACGCGCTGAACGATGTGTTCCTGGTCTGCATCCCCTTCATCGTCATCGCCCTCATCATCTCGCTGTTCCTGAAGGAGATCCCGCTGCGCAGC
>DASQCG010000007.1:0-1928 GCA_035634825.1 Thermomicrobiales bacterium
CAAAATATCGGGCAAACCGTGCGCGCTCGGCGACCCATTCCGGGTTGCGGCGCAGATTGCCGAACTGCGCGGCGAGTTCCGGCGTGGCTGCCTCAGCGCTGACGTCGACCGAAGCCAGGACCGACTTCCGTTCCGGCGTGACGTGTTCGATCGTGACCAAACCTGCATGCTCGAACAGCACGTCGACCACAACCCGCTCCGACGGCGAGATGATCACGGACTCGACGAACTCCTCCCGCTCGACCCGACCACCATCGCCACCGACGAGCTTGACCCGCGCGCCGGGAATCGCGACGTTGAAGACGCGCGCATTGGCGGTGTTGGTCAGGTAGAACCGGACGACGTCCCCGGCCTTTGCCGCGAACTTTGGCTGGACCTCGCCGTTAGCGAGGAGAACGTTTCCGTAACGGCCCATTGCCACGTAGGTCGTCTCCGTCGGGCTGAAGGAGGCGATCGAGCCGTGCTCGATGAGGATGTCGTCGATGGTCATCATCAGCTCCCGATTCGCCGGCGGCCAGTAATCCGCCTCGGCCGGAACGACCAGGATGTTGCCGGCCAGACCCATCTCCTGACCATAGTCCTCGCGAATATGCGGGTGATACCAGTAGACGCCCGGATCGGGGAACGTGATCTGATACGTGAAGGACTCGCCGACCGCAACCGGCGCCTGGGTCTCGTGCGTGCCATCGAACCGGTTTTCGAGCCGCAAGCCATGCCAGTGGATCGTGCTTTCCAGGTCGGTTCGGTTCGTGAAGTTGACCGTTATGGTCGAGCCCTGCCGGACCCGGAGCGTCGGGCCCGGCACCGACCCGTTGTAGGCCAGCATGCGGAGATCGGCATCGCCGATCTGCTTCCGGACCGGCGCGGCGACGAGATCGAACGTCTCGCCATCGGCCACGTCGACAATGCCGGTGGATGTCGCCGGCGCGAGGCCAGTGACATCCGTGCTGAACGTTTCGTTGTGGGCCATCATGTGCATCTCATGCATCTCGTGGGATTCCATGTAGTCCTTCTCTCCGCGCTGGTCTCGTCGGCCGGCTGCGTCGTTGATCCGGCCCTGTTTCCACTATCGGGCGCAGTGCAACCAGGAACATCGCCACTCTGGGCAGCGGCAGCTTTCCCTTATGGACACGTCCCATCTCCGCCCAATGACGGAGGCTCCGCTGCCCACAGGCACGATGTCCGGCGCCAGGACTCCATCCTACGCTCGTATGGAAGGGGCCCGACGACCGACGACGGGCCGGTGGGTTCGACGGCAGGCAAACACGGAATGGAGGGTTCGGGCAATGTGGTTCATTGGTCCGAACTGGAGATGATCAGGGCATTACTTGTCGACGACCAGCCGCAAATACTCGAGGGGCTCGAGATGCTGCTCGCGCTTGAGTCCGATGTCACGATCGTCGGCACGGCGCAGACGGCCCAGGAGGCGATCGCCCTGGCGCATGCTCTGCAGCCGGACATCATCGTGATGGACGTGCGCCTTCCAGGGATCGACGGCATCGCGGCGACTCGCGCACTTGGACAGGACCTGCCGAGCGGCAAGGTCGTCATCCTCAGCCTCTATTGCGACCCCGAGACTCGCCGCCTGGCGGCTGAGGCCGGAGCGCAAGCATTCGTCGCCAAGCACGACATGACGCAATCGCTCCTCGCGACCATTCGCCAGGTCGCAGCGCAGACAAAGCAATCGGTGGGCGAAATAGCGCCGCAGTGTGCTGCACATCACGTAAGGAATGTGTAATAGCTCTGGCGGCCTGCCGGCCAGGCCATGGGTACGATTCGGCCCACATCTGCACCTGTGTTCCCGGTGCTTTGACCAATACGATGCGCATTGACACAGGCAGCGGGTGCGTGCTTCGACGAGCGAGTTGATCGCCTGATAAAATTGGGCGTGTGAAATTATGTAATGCCTTTTGTCAGCCGCCGTCGGT
>DASQCG010000008.1:0-4153 GCA_035634825.1 Thermomicrobiales bacterium
GCGGTTTGCGGATAAGATGCGTTGTGCGAATTGGACAAATTACAACTCCAACAAGACATAATGGCGCCATTTATGTCCCGCCGGCGGGGTGCAACTTGGTAGCATCACGCCGCATCCCCTTGCCTGACTTGGTACGCTGACAAATGTGATTAGGGTTGGCTGTTGACGAGGAGGCCAACGGCATGGAGCTGGATCCAATGGTCATTCCGATAGGCGCGGAAGTCCGATCCCAGACCGGCGATTTCATTGGCCGGGCCCGTGAGGTGCATACGCGCTATCTGTTGCTCGAATTGTCCGACGGCGACGAGGTCGAGATCCCGGTTACCTCAATCGTGCACATCGAAGGAAAGCGCGTCGTTGTCGACGAGTCGGTCATGGAAACTGAATAGCTCAGCGAAAGGCATCTCCGGAACTCGAATGGAGCACGAAACAGAAACGTTTGGGCTGATCCGGACTCTTACCGAACTCCCGGGTCCGACCGGCCATGAGGATGCTGTCCAGGACTGGGTCTTCGACCGCTGGCGGCAATTCGCCCAGGAAGTTCGCCGTTCCCGCGTCAACAATGTTCTTGCCCGCATCGGCGGCCATGGCCGGCGCCTCGCCCTGATGGCCCACGCCGATGAAATCTGCTTCATGGTCAAGAGCATCACGGACGATGGCTTTCTCCATATCTGGCCCTATTACCAGGACCTCCGCGGCCATCCACCCCGCTGGGTCCTTCCGCTCAATCAGCCAGCAATTGTTATGACAAGCGGAGAGCCGGTTACGGGCTACTTCGCCACCGCCAGCGGCCATGTCGTCACCAACCGCGAACCAGCAGCTAAGTGGAGCTGGAACGACTGGTTCATCGACATCGGTGTCTCCTGCAGGCAGGAGGCAGAGGCGCTCGGGATCGGTCCCGGCTGCCACGCCATCTGGAACCCGCCGACGCGTCGCCTGCGCAACGGCCGGATCACCGGCAAGGCAATGGACGACCGGGCCGCGCTCGCCATCGCAACGCTGGCCGGCGAACGCCTGGCGGGCCGGACCGACCTCGCCTACGAGGTCTGGCTGGTTTCGACGATCCAGGAAGAGAACGGCCTGATCGGGGCGCAGAGCATCGTCGACGAGATCGAGCTGGATCTCGCCGTCAACCTCGATGTCGGGTTGACGGGCGATGTGCCCGGAGTTGATGCGCGCGATTTTCCGGCCAAGCTGGGCGCCGGACCGATCGTCGTCTACCAGGATGGTTCGGCACATTACTCGCGCCGGCTCTCCGACCGGCTCCTCGCGATCGCGCAGCAGAACGAGATTCCAGTCCAGCGTGCGGTCTTTCAGCAGTACGGCAGCGATGCCGCCGCGCTGCTCAGGCGTGGCGTGGACGTATCGCTTCTGACGTATCCGACGCGGTACACCCACTCGCCAATCGAAACGGTCGACGAACAGGACATCGAGCGCTGCGTCGAATTGCTCGTAGCGTTCGCCACGACACCCGACTAGACGGCATTTCGATTTAGACTCAGGGAAGATTCGCACAGCGGCGCACCGGCACCGGTGCGCCGCTGTGCGACGCTGGCGATGGGAGGGCCGGTCAGCAAGGTGAAAGCGTGGCTCTCGAACCTGCGATTGCGATTCCTGCTGCTCGTCCTGCTGGCAGTCTTGCCGGCGGTCGTCCTCCTACTGTTCACCGTTCGTGAGCAACGGAACGTAGCGTTGCAGAAGGGTCAAGCCAATGCCCAGCAGTTGGCGGGACTGGCGGCCGCCGACCAGGGACGCCTGATCGAGAGTACACGCCAGCTCCTGACCGTTCTGACTTTACTTCCCGAGGTCCAGACCGGTGGCACGGCGTGCAATGACCTCTTCGCCGACCTCCTGACGCAGTTCCCGCTCTACGCCAATCTTGGCGTAGTAGGGCCCGATGGATACGTGACGTGTAGCGGCATTGCAACCTCGGGCCAGGTTTACCTGGGTGACCGGGCGTACTTCCAGGGAGCCGTGGAGACCAAGGCGTTCGTCGTCGGCGAGTACCAGACTGGCCGCATCACCGGTAAGCCGGCGCTGAACTGCAGCTATCCAGTCGTCGATGCCAATGGCAATGTGACAGAGGTGGTCTTCGCCGCGATCGACCTGAACTCGCTCGCGCAGTTCGCGTCGCAGGCCCAGCTGCCCGAGGGTGCGATCCTGACGGTGCTCGACCGCACCGGTCACGTATTGGCCCGGGTGCCGGAACAGCCGGAGCTCATCGGAGCATCGCTTGTCGGGACACCGGTCGTCGACAAGATCCTGGCCGAAGGGAACGGACGCACCGAGGAGTCGCTCGACGGGACGACCTATGTAATTGGCTACCAGTCGCTTGGCAGCTCCGACCAGGTCAGCGCCTATCTCAGCGTCGCGCTTCCCAAGGGAGATATTACGGCGCCGGCGGAGAAGCAATTCGGCGACAACCTAACCAAGCTCGCGTTCGCCGTCATGGTCATCGTGATCGCGGCCTGGGTCGGAACCGATTTGCTGGTTCGGCAAAGCCCCGATATCTACAAGGCAATTGTGCGCCGATACTACGATGCCTTTTCCACGGGAGGTACCGATCTCCTCGACGAGGTGGTGGCCGACGAATTCGTGGACCACGATCCGATGCCCGGTCAGCCACAGGGACTGGTTGGTATCAAGTTGGCCGTGGATTCGTTCCGGGCGGCCTTCCCGGATGGCGAAATGGTGGTGGACGAGCTGATTGCCGAGGGCGATCGCGTGGTAGCCAGGGTCACGATGAGCGGCACGCATCGCGGCGAATATGCGGGCCTGGCGGGCACGGGCAGGGCCGTGCGAGCCGAGGGGGTCGAGGTATTCCGCCTGGCCGATGGCAAGCTGGCGGAGGGATGGAGCCGGTTCGTGCTGCCGCTGGCAATGATCGAGGCAGACGGCCGGGGCCAAATTCCGGCAGACGATGAGGTCAGCGCGGACATTGATCTTGACAGATCGGTGCGTCGCGCGACCGGGCCGGTCCGATCCCTGATTCGCTCGGCGGGTCGATTGATCGGCCTGGGAGGTCAGTAGCCATGGTGATCAACCTGAACGGGGTGTACGGCGGCCGGGGCGCGACGCCCATACGCGCGGAGACCGTTCGACGTCGACAGGCCCAGGGAGCGATCCAGGCGCAGCATCCGGGCGTGATCAAGCGGATAGAGCGCGTCTTGCGCTGGATGCACCGGGGTTATGTTCAGGCGAATGCCGGAGACCTCGCGGCGGCCGTGGCCTACAGCGCCCTGATCGCCCTGATCCCGACTATGCTTCTGACCCTCTCGGTTGCCGGGCTCTTTTTCCGGATCGACACCATATTCAAGGAGACGATCTACACGAGCTTCTGGGGCCTGCCCAGCAGCGCGGCCGGTGATGCCATCCAGACCGTGCTCACGGCTCGACGCTCGAGCAGCTGGCTGGGCGTGATCAGCCTGGCCTGGTTCGCCTGGACTGGTACCGGCTTCGTTGGTTGCCTGTCACGGTGCATGAATCGCATCTACGGCGTGACCGGATGTGGGTACATGTGCGAAAAGCGGCGGGGATTCTTCGTCGTCCTCGCATTTGCGCTGCTCTTCATGTTGGCCCTGCTGGCCTCGACCATACCGACGCTCTTCGTGCGCCAGGACTTGCCCAGCTATTTCCAGTCATGGCCGCTGGCGGCAGGATGGAACCAGGTGTTGGGCTACGTGATCGCGTTCATCGCGACCGGCGCGATGTTCCTGATGCTTTACCGCGTCGTTCCCAATGCCGGACAGGAGGTCGCCGACGTCTGGCCAGGTACGCTGAATGGCGCGCTGCTGTTCGTGATCATTGCCCAGGTCTTCCCGATCTACATCCGCTTGCTGGGCGGATTCAACCGGTACGGCGCCGCGTTTGGATTGCTCTCGCTGCTCGTTGCCTGGTTTTGGGTCCTGGCGCACCTCTTGTTGTTCGGGGCCTACCTCAACTCAACGTACCAGCGCCACCGCCGGTCAGAGGAGCGCCGGGCCAAGCGGCGTGCTCAGCTCTTCCAGAGACTGCGCCACCAGTCCTGATGCGGCATGTCCGTGGCCGTGACCGCGGACCACATCGCCTCGATGTTGAGTTCGATCCGCCGCAGCGTCACCATGACCCCGTGCTGGTCGATCTCGACGACGGCATATTCGGCCCACGAAACGTC
>DASQCG010000009.1:0-1995 GCA_035634825.1 Thermomicrobiales bacterium
ATTCGTCTCCGGCATCGAGCCCGATCAGGCAGCCCTTGGGTGTGCCGGCGATGTCTCCGCCGATCTCGATGATGTCGTGCTCAAGGTGCCGGATCCGCTGGCTGGCCTGAAACTGCGAGAGACTCTGCCGCAACATCTGGCGCACGCGCTGGCCATGGGGAGGATCCCAGAGGTGCAGGACGGTGTTGTACCGAACGGCAAATGCCGAGCGGACCGGCTCGAGATCGCCGGTTGCCACAGTCAGCATTTCGCGGAAGGGCATCCAGGCAGAGTAGGGCACCACGACGTGACCGAACGCATCCATGCCGCGGCGACCGGCGCGACCCGCCATCTGCTGGAATTCGTTCGGGATCAGCGGTCGTCTCCGACGCCCGTCCCACTTGGTCATGCGGCCGATCACCACCGTGCGGGCTGGCATGTTGACGCCCAGTGCCAGCGTGTCGGTCGCGAAGACCACCTGCATGAGACCGCTGCCGAACAGAGACTCGACCATCTGCTTCAGGATCGGGAGCAAGCCGGCGTGATGGAATCCAATTCCGACGCGCGCCAGCCGTGAGATCAACTGGACCTGGTCCAACTCGCGATCCTCGGGCCGCAGCGCATCCATGTATCGCTTGATGACTTCCCGGATCCGGCGCTGCTCGGTTCGGCCAACGAGGTTCGGACTGATCTGTGCAAGTCGCTCGGCATATGACTGGCAATCGGCCCGGCTGAACAGGAAATAGATCGCCGGCAACATATCGTCCGCCGCGAGCACATCGACGATCTCGTGCGGTTGTGGCTCGTCGGCGCTCGGGTCGTTGCGCTCATCCCGGTTGCGCCGGCCCGCGCCGTTTCGGCTCGAGCGTCGACGAGCTTCCCCGCCGGTGTGCGGGAAGTCCGTAACCAGCATCCCCGTGTGATCGATGACTTCATGCAGCTTCTTGTCGATGAAGTAGTAGAGGGCAAGCGGCACGGGCCGCTGATCGTGCGTGATCAGGCGAATTGGCCGGTGCGTGCGGCCGATCCACTGGGCGATTTCTTCGGCATTGGTCACGGTTGCCGAGAGGCAGATGAGCTGGACATGCTCAGGGCAGAGGATGATTGATTCCTCCCAGGTCGTGCCGCGCTCCTGGTCGGCGAGGTAGTGGATCTCGTCGAAGATGACGGCATCGACGTCGTCCATCTCCCACGGGGCTTGCAGAAGCATGTTGCGCAGGATCTCGGTCGTCATGACCAGGATGCGAGCGTCGCGATTTTCGGAGACGTCCCCGGTCAGGAGTCCGACCTCTGAGCCGTAGACCTCCCGCAGGTCGCGGTATTTCTGGTTCGACAGGGCCTTGATCGGCGTGGTGTAGAAGACCCTGCCGATGCCGCGAAAGGCGTAATAGACGCCAAACTCGGCGACGACCGTCTTCCCGCTTCCTGTTGGTGCGGCCACCATCACCGAGTCGCCGGCGAGCAGGGTGCGGATCGCGTCCTGCTGGAACAGGTCCAACGCGAAGGGCAGCGTGACCGCGAACTGATCCAGCGCTTGCTCGATCCGGAGTTGCTCGGCGGCGTCGCTGCGCGCGGACTTGAGCGTAGATCCGCTTTCGACGATTTCGGTTGCGTCGTCCTGGGACGCGGAGGAAGGGGCGTTCACATGCCAACCAGCGTTGATGGGTGTATGGACGAGGCGGGATTTGCCAACCGCCTGCTTTGATTGCAGCATAGCATCTGTGAATTGACCAATTGGCGATCCCACGTGTACGAGACTGTCCCAAATGCGCATCGGACTCAACGCCCTGCTCTGTTCCAGTGGCCGAAACTACCGCCGGACCGGCGTCAGCCGATACGTCGACGAGCTCGTGCGGCACCTTGCCCGTCTCGAGCCCGACGACGAACTCGTCGCCTATGTCGGCAGGCATGTCGCGCCCGAGGGTTGGGAGGGAGTCCAGCTCCGGCGAGCAGTCGTGCCGATCGAAAGGCCACCGGTGCGGATTGCGTGGGAGATGGCGGCGCTCCCCATCGTGA
>DASQCG010000010.1:0-2006 GCA_035634825.1 Thermomicrobiales bacterium
CATCGCGACCGCCGTCCGTGCGGTGTAGATGCCCGCGATGATCAAATCCGGATTCAAGGGGATGATCTCTTCCGCGAGCCCGTGATTGACGGGGCTGCGGGCGCCCAGCTCCGCCACGTTCGAGTTCTTCGGATCGCGGGACAGCCAGGTAACCGACGCAATGTTCTGCGGCTCCGCCAGCCGCAGAACGAGTTCGTCCACGCACATGTTGAGCGAGACGATGCGCCGGGGCTTTCCCGGCGCATCGGTCGCACCCAGGTGCGCGATCGCGGACAGCAGCGCGACCGCAGTCAGGATGAGGCGACGACAGCGCACCGTTGCGAACATCCTCTTGTCAGGCCGCGATCCGCGATCGTCTTGTGCCGCTATCGATTGGCAACCCGGATCCCTCCGAAGATACCAAGACCCGGGCGGTCGAAGCCGGTCGGGTTCTGATAACGCTCGTTGAGCAGGTTGTCGATGCGACCGAACACGGTCGTGTATTGGTTGACGGTGTAGTTGGCCGCCAGATTGAGGACGGCATAGCCGGGTGCGGTCAGGCGCTGGATCGAGAAATCGCGATTGCCGTCGATCCAGGTGCTGACGCGGAGCCAAGTCGCCGAGAGGAGAAGCTGATCGGTGGGATTCCACTCGGCGGCCAAGGTGTATTTGTGTCGCGGGCGCCGGAGCAATTCGAGCTCCGTGATCGCGTCGATCGCCTTGGTATAGGTGTAGTCCGTGCGCAGCCGCAGACGGTCGGTGACGGCGGCCGATGCGAATGCCTCGTAGCCCGACGTGATCGCCTCGCCGACATTGATGTACGAGGTGCCGGTTGCATTGGTGTTGATGAGATTGGTGATATTGTTGTCGTATCGGGTCACACCGAAGCGAAAGCGGTCGTTGGCAACGGGCTGCTCGAATCCGAAATCGTAGCCGACGCTCTGTTCCGGCAACAGATTAGGATTGCCGAAAAAATTGAAGGCCGGCCGAAAATCGACGTATAACTGGCTCAGGGTCGGTGTCTTGAAACCGGTACCCAAGCTCGCCTTCAGCTTCGTCTCGGTCACCGGAACTATGAAGGCCGGCGCGAGGCGGTAAGTCGTGCGATTGCCGAAGGCGTCGTTCTCGTCGTAGCGGACGTTGCTGACCAGGAACAGACGCTGGGCGAGCTGCGTCTGCAACTCTGCGAAAGCCGAAGTCGTCCCATTCGACGCCATCAGCGCCCCGGTATCGAGCCGCTCAGTCTCCTGCTGCAGGCCTGTAATTAAGAACTGACCGGGCAATGCCTCGAACACTGAGTGCCAGTCATATCGGGTGCGGTCGCCCTTGTTGATGCCTGGCGCCGCCGGGTCGGGAGCCTTGTTCCAGTTAAATGTGTTGGTGTAGTTGACGCCGAAATAATTCACCAGGCGGCCGTCCAGCGCCGTCAATACCGCTTCCCCGCGTTGGTAAAACTGGTGCGCAGCCTGGATGCTCTGGAGTGCATTTGGCACCGAGGGAAAGACCGAGAAATCGTCGCCGGTGAAATGCAGTGTCGCGTCGGTGAATCGTCCCACCCAATTGAGCGCGAGGTTGTCAGATACGTTGTAGCCGAGCTTGGTCGAGTAGGTCCAATTGTCGTATGAGTCGTTTATCCGCGGACGGCCCGGCGGCAGAAGCTCAAGCGGCGTCACCGGTGTACTGGCGGTGCGAAAATGTGCTGCCGTGAACGCATAATTCCCGCGCTGGTCGCCGCCACTGAGGCTGGCAATCTGGTTAAAGGTGCCAAACGAGCCGCCCTCGACCAGTGCCGTCGCCTTCGGCGGCCCGTCACCCTTCTTGGTAATGATTGAGATCACGCCGCCGATCGCATCCGCGCCATAGAGGCCGCTCTGCGGGCCGCGCAGCACCTCGATGCGGGCGATGTCGGCGGTCAGCAACTGGCCGAAATCGAACGAGCGATTGGGGTTGCTGGGATCGCTGACGTCAATGCCATCGATGAGCCCCTTGACCTGGTTTGCGTTGGTGCCGCGCATGAAGACCGAGGT
>DASQCG010000011.1:0-3207 GCA_035634825.1 Thermomicrobiales bacterium
GCCGTCGTCTACGTGGTGAGCTACTTCGTCACCGGCTCGCTGTGGTACGGCATCCCCATCGCGGTGGCGGCCGGTTTGATCGCCGCGATGTTCACCTTCAGTCGTCGCGCCCAGAAGTCCATGTACAGCCAGGCCGAGGGAACGCCCGGCGCAGCGGTATGGGTACTGCAGAACCAAGTCCGGGGGGATTGGCACACGACACCGAGCGTCGCCGGTACCGCCCAACTGGACGCCGTCCACCGGGTCGTTGGCCGGCCGGGCGTGGTCTTGGTCGGCGAGGGAGCGCCGAACCGCGTCCGAGGGTTGCTCGCCCAGGAGAAGAAGAAAGTGGCGAGGGCGGCGCCGGACACGCCTATCTACGACGTCGTGGTGAGCCCGAACGGAGGCGATGTCGCACTAGGTGGACTCGCGCGTTATCTGTACAAGTTGCCGCGAAATCTTACTAAGGATCAGGTCGCCGCGCTCGAACGCCGGCTTCAGGCGCTCAGTTCCGGACGCCCGCCACTGCCCCAGGGACCGATGCCGGGCGGCGCGAAGATACGCAACGTCCAGCGGACGGTGCGTCGCCGGTCCTGACCTATGACGGCACCCCCGAGGACTTACCCCGGAGAGCGGTTGGGACTGCCGCGCTCGGGTTCCGGTTCCGTGGCCGACACCGGTCCTCGGATCGTCGCGTTCCTCGTGGACTGTCTGGCCTCGGGCCTGGTTGCGGCGGCGGTGGTTGCGATCTTCGCAAGGCATGAGCGATCCGATTTCGCGTCTCGCCTACCGGGCAACTGGAGCCTCGTCGCCTTCGCCGTGGATTACGTCGGCGGGCTCCTCGTCGCGGGCCGCACAGTGGGCATGTACCTCACGGGCATCCGGGTCATCCGGGTCGACCGCAACGAGGCAGTCAGGCCGCTCGCTGCGATTGTGCGCACTGTGCTGCTGATGCTGCTCGTCCCCGCCCTGATCTGGGACAAGGATCGTCGAGGCTTGCACGACCGCATCGCCCAGACCGTCGTCATCCGCAACTGACCTCCCAGACCGGGTATCTCGTCCGAGACTTATCGCCCGGGTTCGGCCAGCGGAGGGGTGGGCTCCGACCGCATGGGGAGCGCGTAACGTCTGCGAAACAGTCGAGATACCCTGCGGCAACCGCGCGTACCTAGCGTTTGTTAACCACTGTCACCGTTCCCGGAGGATGGATGTTCACCAGTTCCGAAGAGGTCCTGCGCTTCATCAAGGACGAGGCCATCGAGTTCGTCGACGTGCGCTTCACGGACCTCCCCGGCCAGCAGCAGCATTTCAACGTGCCCGCCGCCGGATTGACCGAGGACTTCTTCTCCGAAGGCGTGATGTTCGACGGCTCGTCGATCCGCGGTTTTGCCGAAATCCATAAGTCCGACATGAAGCTCATCCCGGACCCTGCGACGGCCTTCCTCGACCCGTTCCGCGCCGCCAAGACGCTCAACATGAACTTCTCGATCGTCGAGCCGCGCACCGGCGAGCCGTACGAACGCGATCCTCGCCAGGTGGCCGCCAAGGCGGAGGCCTATCTGAAGTCCACTGGTATCGCCGACACCGTTTACTTCGGCCCGGAGGCCGAGTTCTACGTCTTCGACGACGTGCGGTTCCAGACCTCGCAGAACGAGGGCTTCTACCACATCGACTCCATCGAGGGCGCCTGGAATACCGGTCGCGTCGAGGAGGGCGGCAACCGGGGCTACAAGCCGCGGTACAAGGGTGGCTACTTCCCGGTTCCGCCGATGGACCACTTCGCGGATCTGCGGGACCAGATGACCGCAGCGATGATCGCCGCCGGCATTCAGATCGAGCGCGCCCACCACGAGGTCGGCACGGCCGGCCAAGCCGAGATCAACTATCGGTTCAACACGCTCACCCGTGCGGGCGACGAGGCGCTGAAGTTCAAGTACATCGTCAAGAACGTGGCGTGGGCGAGCGGCAAGACTGCGACCTTCATGCCCAAACCGCTGTTTGGCGACAACGGGTCCGGAATGCACTGCCACCAGTCGCTCTGGAAGGAAGGCGCGCCGCTGTTCTACGACGAGCTCGGTTACGCCGGCCTGTCCGACATTGCGCGGCACTACATCGGCGGGCTGTTGCACCACACGCCGTCGCTGCTCGCCTTCACCAACCCGACCGTGAACTCCTATCACCGACTCGTGCCGGGCTTCGAAGCTCCCGTGAACCTCGTCTACAGCTCAGGAAACCGGTCGGCCTGCGTGCGCATACCGATCACCGGGACGAACGCCAAGGCCAAGCGGATCGAGTTCCGCATCCCCGACAATTCCTGCAACCCCTACCTCGCGTTCTCGGCGATGTTGCTGGCCGGGGTCGACGGCATCCGGAACAAGATCGAGCCGCCTACTCCGGTCGACAAGGATCTGTACGAGTTGCCGCCCGACGAGGCCGCCGCGATCGCTCAAGTACCAGGGTCCCTCGAGGAGGTGCTCAAGGCTCTGGAAGCCGACAATGAGTACCTGCAGGAAGGTGGCGTCTTCACCGCGGACGTGATCGACGCGTGGATCACGTACAAGCGGACCAACGAGATCGACCCGATCCGGCTCCGCCCCCACCCGCACGAATTCGAGCTCTACTACGACGTCTGAGCGGTCCTGACGGTGGAGGCCCCGGATTCCGGGGTCTCCAGTCGTTTCCGGGCGCCAATTTCAAGATCGATTCCTCAGGGATTCCGCAGGAAATCGCCGCCAGCTCGAGAGTCGGGTCCGCGACGCACCTTCATGAGCGGGCAGCGCGCCGCTCAGCAACCGCAGGTCGGCTCCCCGGTCGTACGCTCCACGACGAAGAGCGCCAGCTCAGCAAGTTAACTTGATGGACTGGGGTTCGATGCAAGGTAACTTGGAGCACGTGTGGATGAGCCGATCGTCGCCGACAGCGCGCTCAAGCATGGCCTCACGCGCGATGCGATCCTGCACGCCTTTCGCAACCCGATCCGCGCGTGCGACGTCGATGACGGATTTACGATGCTCATCGGTACAGGGCCGAGCACTGACCTATTCGAACTTGGCGTGGTCAGCGGATCCGAAGGGCCAGTCATTGTTCACGCGATGCGAGCGCGCCAACGCTTCCTCGATTAAGAAGTGATCATGATGCCGCGATCCACCGACGAGATACTCGCCCGCGCCGACGAATTGGCGATGCGATTCGAGGACTACGAACCAGCGGCAGACGATGGAATCGACG
>DASQCG010000012.1:0-3238 GCA_035634825.1 Thermomicrobiales bacterium
TGGGCACCGGCGGGATGACCCTGCTGTCCGCGACGATGTCGGACGACGCCTTCAACTCCTGGGGCTGGCGGGTGCCCTTCCTGGCGAGCCTGGTGCTGGTCGCGGTGGGCCTGGTGATCCGGCTGAAGATCCTCGAGACGCCGATGTTCAGCAAGGTTCTGGAGGAAGGGAAAACCGCGAGCGCCCCGGTCGCCGAAGCGATCCGGCGCCACTGGCGGGAGATCCTGCTCTCGGCGGGCGCCCGGTTTGCCGAGCAGATGCCGTTCTACCTGTTCACCACATTCGTGTTGATCTACGTCGTGGAGCGTCACCACTACAGCAAGACCTTCGTGCTGACCGCGGTCCTGGTGGGCGCCACCGTCGAGCTTGCGGCGATCCCGTACTTCTCGAATCTGTCGGACACGCTCGGCAGGAGACGGGTTTATGTGACCGGCGCGGTCATCGCGGGGCTGTACGCATTCCCGTACTTTGCCGTGTTGACCTACGGCGGACAGGCGCTGATCTTCATCGCCATCGTGCTTTCGATGATCGTGCACGCGATGATGTACGGCCCGCAGGCCGCGCTGATCGGCGAGAGCTTCCCGACGCGTCTACGTTATGGCGGCGCCGGCCTCGGCTACCAATTGGCATCGGTATTCGCGGGAGGACCCGCTCCGCTGGTGGCGACCTGGCTGCTCCACGAGACCGGGACGCCGTTCTCGATCTCGGTTTACATCGTCGTGGCTGCGGTCGTCACGGTGGTCTGTTGCCTCGCCCTGGCCGACCGTTCGCGGGTGAACATCGACGACGCGACGGTCTACAGTCGCGCCTGAACAAGGCAGCCGACGCTCATAACGTCGTCTTGATCGGCGCCGGCTTGGACGCGATCTCGTCGAGCACAGCGAGGTTGCGGACCACGTCTCGGCTTTCCCGTTCGGCGATTTCGTCAATCGTCGCCTGGATCAGACCGATCACTCCAGGCGGGTGGTAGATCACTTCGGCCTGGGCCGCCACCTTGCGATCGCGCGTCCAAATCGTCAGCGGCCGGGTAAATCCCGGAACAAAGGCCAGCACCATCGCGAACCGCCAAGCGCTGTCGCGCATTGCGGCGATCGCCTGATTGATCAGAAAGATCTCGTTGCCTGCGAGGATCTGGTAGAGATCGGCCAGGTCCGGTGACAGTAGATTGATGTCGTCGACCAGACCTTCGACCTGACTCGCCAACACGGCGTTGATGGTGTTGAAGTCTTTGTGCAGAGTGGGCAGTTTCATTGCCGGAGCGATGTTCTGGGCCGCAATCCCCAGATCCAGGTCGATGTGGGCGTTCACTCCGGCCAGCATGTGCTGCAAGATGATCAGGTCATCACGATGGACGGCATCGAAAGTCTTCTGCCACGACCGCGTCGGCGGCGGGAACTCGTTGGGGTGAAAGTAGCCGTTCAGCGCGTCGAAGTACCGACTCGCGAATCCGGCATCGAATCGCTCCATCCTGGGCCCGTCCTCGAACGCGCCGTTCTCCACCGCGACTGCCACGGCGATCGTTATCCGCTTGTACAGAGCGGCGAAATACCCGAGTCGGCTCGACGCAGCAATCGCCCATTCGATGACGGAGTCGAGCGCTGACACCACGGCATCCAGCCTCGTCATCGGCGGAAACGGCGCCGGAGGCGCGGGTGTAGCGACCATCACCTGAGTATGACGGCAATCGTTCTGTGCTGCGCTGCAATTGGCTTGCTGACTGTGGTTGCGTCGGCAGCTGCGGCTCAATTGTCGGCCCGGCGTGCTCGCGCGCGACGCTTCCCTTCGTGCATGGCTGCCACTCGGGCGACTGGAATCGTGCGGCCGTGCTCGATGAGTCCGGTCGGCAGGCGCTGTGGTGCAGGCATCCTTTCGGCCCACGGATCGCGCCCGGCAAGCGCGCCGATCGCTGTGTGCACTGTGAAATCGGCCGGGGTGACCTGGTCAAGGTCCGACCAGTCCAAAGGAAACGACACCGGTGTGCCCGGGCGTAGGCGGGGACTGTACGCGGCGACGACCGTTGCGCCTCCTGCGCGGGTCGAATCCACGAACACTTTCCCTGCCCGGTCCTCAACGATGAAAGCCGTTGTGGCCAGCGCGGGATCAAGCGCTTCGGCCCTGGCGGCCAGTGCGCGGGTAGCCGCACCCACATCGTCGACAGGGGCATGGTCGTCTATCGGGACGAAGACGTGGACGCCTTTCGCGCCGCTGGTCTTGACCGCGCCGGCTAAGCCGCTGTCCGCCAGCGCTTGACGCACAAGGAAGGCGACCGCCACCACAGCGCCGAAATCTTCGCCTGCGGGTGGGTCGAGGTCGAGCACCAAGTGTGTGGGCCGGTAGATGTTGTCGGCGAGGCCCAAAGACGGGTGGTACTCGACGGCACGCTGATTGGCCAGCCAGAGCAGCGTGCGCCGATCGTCACAAACTGGATAGTGCACTTCTCGTTTGGAGGCCTCTGCCCAGATCGGCACGGTCTTCACCCAGTCCGGGGTGTACTTCGGCGCGTTCTTCTGCATGAACGGCGCTTGCCCGCGCAGCACGCGCAACACGGTGAGCGGCCTGCCGATCAGCCCAGGCAACATCCGGTCGGTTACCGCGTCCAAGTAGTCGACCAGATCCCGCTTGGTCGCTCCGGCATCTGGACTCAGCGGCTGATCGAGGTTGGTCAGATCGACTCCGGCGCGCTGCTCTCCGGCGCTCATGTACCGACCCTATGCGGGCGCAGCGCGTCAGCTCAGCGAATATCTGCGAGCGTTTCGTGGTTCGGCATCGCGGGTATCGCCGCGGGGAAGGAACACGTCGGCCCCTGCCCCCTTCGGGAATACACCGTGACACTGACTTCGGCTCCAACCTCGGATAACGGGTATATGCGCGACCGAATGCGCGTGCGCCCGGATGGATGGCCGAGCGCCGACGACGCTCCGACGGGGCCCATTCCCCGCATCGCTGTCCCAACCGAGCTGCCGCGGCCGCAGGCCGATGCCTCAGCTCAGGTGCCAACGTCCGGCCACCATCCGGCTCGGGTCCTGGTGATCATCGGGCTTGCCCAACTGATGGTCGTCCTCGACACGACGATTGTGAATATCGCGCTGCCGTCGGCGCAAAGCGCGCTGGGTTTCGACACGGAAAGCCGTCAGTGGATCGTCACCGCGTATTCGCTGGCCTTCGGTGCACTGTTGCTCAGCGGCGGGCGGCTGTCAGACATCGTCGGCAGACGGCGGACACTGCTCATCGGATTGGT
>DASQCG010000013.1:0-1502 GCA_035634825.1 Thermomicrobiales bacterium
ATCGGCCGGTTCGGAACAATCAGGCCACGGCATATCTGTGCGAGCAGTTCGTCTGCCTGCCGCCCGTGACCGTCCCCGCCGATCTGTCCATGCAGCTCGAAATGGGAACCGGCATGAACTGGCAGGCCTTCTAGGCGCCGTTCGCCGAGCGGTTGCGGACCGGGTTCTCGAGCGAACCGATACCCTGGATGGCGATAGTACAGACATCGCCCGACTTCAATGGGCTGACGCCGTGCGGCGTGCCAGTCATGATGATATCGCCCGGCTCGAGCGTCATCACGTGCGATATGAACGAGATGAGCGCGTCGACGCCCCAGATCATGTTGCTCGTAGATGAGTTCTGCCGGATTTCGCCACTGACGTCGCAGTTGATCTTGAGCTTGGCCGGGTCGAGCCTGGTTTCGATCCACGGGCCGATCGGCGCATAGGTATCGAATCCCTTGGCGCGCACGAACTGGCCATCCTGCGCTTGCAGGTTGCGATCGGAGACATCGTTTCCGCAGGTGTACCCGAGAACGAAGTCGCGGCTTGATTCGGCATCGACACACTGGGCACGCTTGCCGATCACGACGACCAGTTCCGCCTCGTGGTGCGTTTCATGGTCAGGGTTCGCGATTCGGATCTCATCACCGTTGCCAATCAGGGCGGAGGGCGGTTTCATGAAAAGAATGGGTTCCGTTGGGACTTTGCGATTCGGGTCGCGTTCGGTAACGTGAGCTTCGTAGTTGAGGCCGACGCAGACAATCTTGCCGGGGTCGACCGGCGTAAGCAAATCAAGTTGGTCGATCTTTCCGGCGATCTCGCCGTCGTCGCTGAACCAGAAAGGCGCATCTGGCATATGCTGAACGTAGCCTTCCCTGGCAATTCCCCAATAGACCGACGATCCGTCCCGAAATCTGACGATTCTCATTCCGTCCTCCCGGTTGCTCTGCGATCTGACAGCGCCCGCGCTGGTCGGACCTTGCCAGTACCGCGAAACTAGTACCACGATCAGGAGCGACCTGTGCCGGACTTGTATCTCCAACTGAGCGATGACCCGTTCGACGGCCCTGCCGAGATCCCGGCACTGTCCGAGGACGAGGCTCTCGAGGTGCTGGCAGAGGGCGAGTTCGTAGGCTCGAAACTTATTCCGTGGGGATCGAACTACTCCTTCGCCGTAGCGATTCTCGATGCCGCCGGGCGCGAACAACTGGCGATCTACAAGCCGCGGGACGGCGAGAACCCGCTTTACGACTTCCCGCACGGCACGCTCTACCTGCGCGAGGTCGCGGCCTATCGGTTGTCGCGGCTGCTCCGGTGGAACATCGTGCCGCCGACCGTCGTGCGCGATGGCCCAATGGGCATCGGCAGCTTGCAGCTGTACAAGGCGCCCGTCGAGCGGCAAGACGAATGCGATCCGCGCGAGTTCTGGTCACGGCGGGAGATCGAGGTCGAGCGGCTGGTCCTCTTCGACCACGTCGCAAACAACGCCGATCGCAAACTCTCGCATTGCCTTCTCGACG
>DASQCG010000014.1:0-1742 GCA_035634825.1 Thermomicrobiales bacterium
GAGGCGACAACCGCGGCGACCGGTTGGGATGGCGATCAGTACGCCACCTGGACCGACGGTGACCAAACCGTGATCGTCTGGCAATCAGCCTGGGACAGCGAATTGGATGCGGTCGAATTCGCCGACGCGATGTCCGCTTACGATGCGGGCCGATCGGGTGTGTCTGCGCAAGACTCTGCCACAGGCACGGCGATCGATGGCAGCGATTGGTCGAGCCGCATCGTTCAGATTGGGGACGAGGTGACCTATGTGCTGGCTCCGACCGCCGAGCTCGCCGAAGATATCCTCGCCACCGTCCGGGCTGCGGCCTGAAATCGATGGAGCGCGGCTAGGGTCGAAAGCGTTCCGGGCGCTTCCCCTGGGCGGCGGCTTCGGCGATCTGGCGGATGCGGTCGGCGCGGGTCGTTTCCCGCTTCGCGCCATTGATCCAGTAGAGGATCTCCCACAGCTTCATCCGGCTCAGCGAATCGACGTACTCGCGGGCGCCGGGCTTGGCATCGATGGCCGCGATCAGATCGTCTGGCACGACCATCGCTTCGACATCGTCGAGGTTCGACCAGGAGCCGTTTGCCTTGGCTCGCTCGATGGCGGCGAGTCCGGCCGGCGTCATCCGCCCATCGGCGATCAGCCGCTCGACCTTCTCCTTGTTGATCTTCGACCAGTTGCCCTTCGGCTTGCGCGGCGCGAAGTACTGCTTGTGGGAATGCTCATCGACCGACCGACGCGTGCTGTCGATCCAGCCGAAGCAGAGGGCCTCATCGACCGCGTCACTCCAGTCGATGCTCGGCTTGCCGCTGCTCTTCTTCCAGAGGAAAAGCCAGACGCCCGGCTCCTGGTCGTGGTGCTCCTCGAGCCAGGCGCGCCAGGTTGCGGCATCCGGCGCCCAGATTTGGTGAAGATCGTCACGGTCCATCTTGCGTTGACTCATCTAGTCTCCCCGGCCCGGCGCGACGAAGACGGACTCGGTCACTGCTCGTGGCTGAGGGCGACTGCGGACCACGACGGCCAGCGTCGCCGCCAACCCCACCAAAATCACGCCGACGGTCACGAAGGCGGTCTCGAAGCCGAATGCCGGCGCGATCAGGGTCGAGAGCAGGAGCGGACCAATCGCCGCGCCGACCGCACCCGCGGTTGCCGTAATGCCGAAGGTGAAGCCGCGCCGCTCGGCCGGCGTGACGTCCGCGATGATCGCGTTGGCGGAGGGGATCATCCCGCCGGCCGCGATCCCGAACAGGCCCTGGAGCGCAATCATGTGCCACGCACTCTGGGCGACCGCCATCGGCAGGTAGAGCAGCCCGGCGCCGAGCACGCACCAGAAGAGGATCTTCTGATGCCCGACCTTGTCGCCGTGGCGCCCGAAGATGATCGCGGAGGCCGCGCTCGAGACGCCGAGCACGCCGAACATCCAGCCGGAGACGGTCGCGGCATGGGTGTCGGTGAAGTGTCCGAGCTCCTGGAGGTAGAGGGGCATGACCGGGCGGATGCCCATCTGCACGAAGCGGACCATGAAGAGGACCGTCAACATCGTCAGCATCATCGAGCCGAGCATCCAGGCCCACCGGGAGCCGAAGCCCTCAGCCGAGGCGGTGGTCGGTTCCTGCCTGGTGAAGACCTCCTGTACGAAGAAAACGACCATGATGACGGCCGAGATCAGCAGCCCTGCCGAAATCACGAACGTGGCGCGATAGCCGAAATGGGCGGACGAGAATCCGCCGATCGGCGGTCCGAAAGCCGCGCCGGCG
>DASQCG010000015.1:0-16424 GCA_035634825.1 Thermomicrobiales bacterium
TGCTGATACTTGAAGAACGGGTGGTCCTTGAGTGGCGGAAGATTGCCCGACGGCTGGTCGCCATCGACGCCTAGCGCCTTCGACTCGAGCCGGCCCTCGATTACATCGACGATCTCATCCGGCGTGACGTTAGCGTAATGGACCAGCGGACCGCCTGGCCGCTTGACCGTGACCTGGACTTCCATCCAGTCCGCGCCGTCCACGCCAGTCTTGCGGACGACGACGTTGGACTTCATCAGCGCGTACTCGGCGGCGGCGTCCAGTACCGTCTCGGCGCCCTTCGCGATCGACGAGCTTCCGACCAGGACCGTGACCACCGTGCTCGTGGACGACCAGAGCGAGTTCCATTTGTCCTTGGCCGAGGCCGCGTATTGTTGGAACTCGAGGCGGGAGGTCAGCCGGGGAAGAGTCGAATCTCCTTGGACGTGCATATCAGTGGTGTCTCCATCCGCCGCCATTTGCGATGGCCTGCTGCAGGACCTGGTTGAACTTTTCGACAGTCAGCTCGGTGTGGAATTCATGGTCGATCTCGACGATCGGCGCCTTGTCGCAGACGCCGAGGCAGCCGTTGACGACCTGAACCGTCAGCTCGCCGTCGGCGGTCGTGCCGCCATCGACGACGCCGTACTTCTGCTCCAACTCGTCGACGAGCTTCTGCGAGCCCATCACGTAGCAGGACATGCCGTGGCAGAGGAGCATGAAGTGCTTGCCGCGCGGCTGGGTCCGGAAGTCGGCGTAGAAGGTCAGCAGGGCGTAGACCCGGTTATCGCTGGTGCCAAAGTAGTCCGCCACAACCTTGGCGGCCTCGAGGGAGACCCACCCGAAATGCTGGTTGACCTCCATCAGGGCGCCAAGGATGAGCTCCTGGGCCTCCTGGAAATCGTGGTACGTGAAGTGGGACAGAATTTCGCGCACGACATCGAGATCAATCTCGTTCCCGTCGACGTGAGCGGGGTCTACCACCTGAGACACGCGGTAACTCCTTGTGAACGGCATGCGAGCGGCCGGTACACGGACCGCAGAGGTGAGTATAAAGGAGTCGAGCAGGCGAGGAAGCGAGCAGGCGAAGAGTTTGGGCGCGAAGTCGCGGAGTTTGATGGATAGTTGGTAGTTGATGGATTCGGAAAACGGAAAACCGAAAGCGAGAATTCGGACACTCGCTCCAACGACCAACGACCAACGACCAATGACGAGGGACCTATGACCAAGAGCGAGACGATCAGATACGTTGCCCTGATGCGCGGGATCAATGTGGGCGGGCACCGCATGATCAAGAAGGATGAGCTTCAGGCGATTTTCGAGGGGTGCGGGTTTTCTGAAGTCAAGACTGTGCTGGCCAGCGGCAACGTTGTCTTTAGCAGTGATCTGGTGGAAGAGGCGGCGATTCAGGAGCGGATTGAGACCGCGCTGCACGATGCCCTCGGGTACGTCGTCAATGTGATGGTGCGGACGATCTCGTATCTGCAGGATCTGATCGCAATCGATCCGTTCGGTGAGGTAGGGCCCGGCGACGGGCACAACTACATCACCTTTCTGACTGCCGCCCCAGAGGCCGTGCCTGATCTGCCCGAGGACGTACCGGAGCAGTATTTTCTGGCGCTTGGGATGCACGAGCGGGAGTTCTTCGCCGTCTCGCACAAGCGGCCAGATGGTCGATATGGCGACTTCGGCGCCTACATGGCCAAGAACTTCGGCAAGCAGCCGGTGACCACGCGCAACTGGAAGACCGTGCTAAAGCTCGCGCCGATGTGACCCAGCCAATCGAGGCTGATGGCAAACTTTTCCATTCGTTAATCATTGTTGCGCAATTCTGGCCCAGCGCAGAGAATGGCGCGGGGAGGTCGTTGCGTGCCCACGCGGGCATGGGAGTCTCTCCGGCGCCGTACTAATCTGTTCGGGGAGGCCGAGGTCATTTTGGGTATCCGGGGTTTGCTTCGCAGGTGTTCGTCCTTTTCATCTGCGTTGATCGTGTTTGCGCTGCTCGGAGGTCTGCTGGTCACCCTTATTCCCAACCCGTCGCGGCACGCGTCGGCGGCAAGCGCTCTCCATTACCTTTATGGGTCTGGTAGCCAGACCGGTGGTCGTTCGATCACTTTGCGCGTTGAGCTGACCGAGGTTGCCCCGGCGGGCGGCGCTAAAGTAATGCTCTCGTCGACCAGCTCGGCGATTGTCACGCCGGCCAACGTTACTGTGGCTGCAGGACAGACGGAGCGTGCATTTTCGGTTCAGACCAACCCGGTCGCGACCGACACGAACGTGACCGTCTCAGCGGCCTACAAAGGCGTCACCAAGTCGCGAGTGGTGTTGATCAAGGCGCCCGTGCTGAGCAGCATCGGCGTGCAGACGAAGATCCGCGCGGGCGGCGTCGGTAAGATTGTCGTGCGGCTCAGTGGTCCGGCGCCGGCGGGCGGTGTCGCAGTCACGCTCTCCAGCGATCCGACTGGGGCGCTGACCTTCCCGAATCCGGCGATCGTGCCGGTCGGCACGTATCGACTCGCGCTGACCGTGCCCGCGATGGAAACGGACACGGACGTGCATGCGACCGTGACTGCCACGTCGGGCGCGAGGACCGTGAGCAGGTCGACCATCATTCGCAATTACGACCCGGTCGTGCCGACGCCGACGCCGACCGCGACGGCCGCGGAGCACCCGAACCCGCTTTACCTGACATTTGAGCTCTGGAATGGCCCAGGCCCGTTCCAGACCGGATTGACTGGTTCCAGCGGTGCAGTGTTCCGGGTTTGTGTCTTCCCGCCAGTTGGGATGAGTGGAACGATCGACGTTCAAGCCACGAATGGCGCCCAACATGATCAGGCGCTCGGAATCGTCTGGCCGGTCCTGAGTGTGCCGACGTATTGGTGCACATTTGTCCGGGTCCAGATGGCAAACCCGGGCGAGACGAATCTGGCCCTGACCGTCTATGTCGCGGGATATCCACCCAAGTTCTTTACCTCGAGAAACGTCACGTTTATTGCCGCTCCAACCGCGACCCCGAGCAACACGCCGACGAACACCCCTGAACCGACCGCGACCTCGACGAACACGCCCGAGCCGACCGCAACGGCTACCAACACGGCAGTGCCGGTTCCGGCGATCAACGGAACGTTCACCGTGACACTGGAGAATGCCCAGCCGAGTTACGCCGCGGGAGACATTGCCCAGTTCCGGGTCTGCTTTTTCGGGAACGGAGCGACACCCGCGATCGCACTCACGATCACCGCAAACAACGGGACGGTTGCGCCGACATCGGGAACAATCGCCGCTCTCCCGCGATTTGGATTCATGTGCTCGGCCACATACTACGAGCTGACGGGTAACGTCGGCGCGGCATCGATCACGGTCACAGCAAGCGTGGCGGGATTCGCGCCGGTCGTGATGACCTCACCGAGCGTTACCTTCCTCCCGGCCACCTGACCTGCGGCGACCCTCCCGAGAACGGAATGCGACGAGCCCCATCACTGTGATGGGGCTCGTTTCATGCCCGACGGCGGTCAGTCCAGCCAGTTCAGATGATTGACGTAAGTTACGGTAGTGGTAGCATACTATTTACTGCACCCGAAAGCCCGACCTGTCTTCGAATCGCCGGACGATTTCCGCCCGAAAGGAGCATGTCATGCGTCTTCGAAGTCTCCCGTTTCGCGTTTTCTCGCTACTCGTGTTGGCGTTGGCCGCGGTGTTCCCGGTGGGCTTCGCCGTAGCGCAAAACGCGACACCGATTGGCACGCCCGTTGCCGGCGTCGCCGTGGTTGCCAGCGGACTGACCAATCCACGCGGATTCACCTGGGGCGACGACGGCACGCTTTACCTCACATTGGCCGGCTCGGGCGGCAGCGAGCAGCTTGTCGTGCAAGCGACGCCGATGCCGCTCTTTCCCGGCAAATCGAGCAGCATCGTGACGGTCGCCAACGGCTGCACCACTACGGTCG
Source organism: Thermomicrobiales bacterium (assembly GCA_035634825.1). Taxonomy (GTDB): domain Bacteria; phylum Chloroflexota; class Chloroflexia; order Thermomicrobiales; family UBA6265; genus DASQCG01. The sequence continues at coordinate 3,927 of DASQCG010000015.1, forward strand.
TCGACGGATTGCCGTCTCTCTTTATCGCAGATGTCGGCTGGACCTTCGGGCTGACGGATGTCGCGTCGATGAATGGCGACCTGTATGCACTCGCTGGCGGCTCGACCGACCCGAACTCCCCGAACGGCGTCTACAAGGTGAATGCGGACGGCACTACGACGATGGTCGCCGACCTGGCATCCTGGTTCGCGGACAACCCGCCCAAGTTCGAGGCTCCGGACTATGACCCAGGCGGCAACCCCTTCGATATGGAGGCTGGGGCCGACCGCTTGTGGGTGAGCGATGCGGTCGGCGGGCGGATTGTGACCGTCACCCCGGATGGCACGGTTGCGCTTGTCGCAGATCTGTCCGAGGGTCACATGGTGCCGACCGGGCTCGCGCTCGACGGCAAGGGCGGCACCTACGTCGGCTTCGAGACCACGCCTCCGTACGCCGATGGATCATCCAAGGTCGTGCATGTGGGGGCGGACGGGACAGTGTCCGACGCGTGGACCGGGCTGACCGCGGTCACCGACGTGGCAATGGGGCCGGATGGCACGCTTTACGCGGCGGAGATGGCGACCAACACCACGGATTCGGCGCCGTACCTGCGGCCGAACAGCGGGCGGATCGTGCGGCAGACCGGGCCGGACACGCTCGAGGCTGTAGTGACAGACGTGCCGTACCCGGTGTTCATTGGGTTCGACCCGTCGGGTGCCCTCTTCCTCGATTATCCGGGCTTCGGTACGATCGAGAATCGCGGCGAAGGGATCGGAGCGCTGGTCAGCGTGAACACCGACAGGGGATCTCCAGCGTCGCTGGCCGGCATGGAGATGCCCGCGGCGACCTGCATGACAGGCGCGACACCGGCCGCATCGCCGGCGCCGATGGCGACGCCCGTGTCGTAGCACCCGATCGTCCATCCCACGAGAGCGGGGCTTGAATGGCCCCGCTCTCAATCCCGTTCAAAGCATTGACTACAGGCAACGAGCTCCAGTTTCCTCGTGGTCAGCCCTTGGCGAAGAGGCGCTTGAAGTCTCCGTTGAACGTGCTGAGGAAATCGCGCATGTCGTCGACATCAGCCTCGCTTACCGGGTCGGCCGGCGATGCCTGGATGACCGTCTCGGTCTCCTCGACCTGCTGATCGCGCAGGTGCTCACCTGCTAACCGACGGAGGGCGATCCGGGCGTCGTCCGCCTGCTTCTCGTCGACGACGGCGGCCACGAAACTGCGCGTGTGGCAATCGGGGCACTCGACGACCATCATCCAGACGTCGGGATTCTGGGATACGACGTGGACGTCCTCGCCCTCATGCAAACGATGGCAGACCCGGCAGACGCCCAATCGCTCAAGCACAATCTTTCTAATACGATTTTCGTTTGAATCCATGTCTCTACACTTTCCTGGCCTTGTCCGACCGACTCGCGGGGGTTAATTCGAGCGCGTGTCCAGGTCGTCGATATCAAGGGTATTGATGAAGTCGCGGAAGATCGTCAGGTTTTCCTCTTCGCCGGCCGGCATAGGTTCGCGGGGCGTGGAGGAATCCGCCTCGTCCTCGTCGGCCTCGTCGTCGGTGATGCTCACGCCGGCGCGATCCATGACCGAGTCGTCGACGAAGATCGGGCAGCGCGCCCTCACGGCGACGGCAATCGCATCACTCGGCCGGGAATCGATCTCAAAGAATTCTCCTGAGCGTTCCAGTACGATTCGGGCGTAGTAGATGTCATGCGAGAGGTCGTTGACGACGACCCTGGCGACGCGCGCGTCGAGCTCGCCCAACATACTCATCATGAGGTCATACGGGAGCGGGCGTTGCGGTGTCATGCCCTGCATTTCGAGGACGATGGCCTGCGCTTCAAACTCGCCAATCCAGATGGGGAGGTGGCGGTCGCCCTGCACTTCACGCAGAAACAGGACGCGATTCTGCGTAACGAGGTTGACCCGAATGCTATCGACGATCGCTTCAATCATTTCTGTACGGTCCCTGCCGCCTCGTGCTCCGTCTGCCAGGGGCGCCAAGTCGAACGGCGTTCGGAATCCCAACGGGCTTCCTGCACTCATCATTTTACATACGTACGGACCCGGTCCCCAAGATGACCGCAGTCCCGGCTGGTGTCAACTATCGGCTACTTCGTGAAATCCGGGTAGCTGTAGTGCGGTACTCGTCCCACGTCTTCGAGGGGCCAGTAGGTGACGATTGCCTTGCCGATAATGTTGTCGATGGGAACGGGGCCAAAGACCCGCGAGTCGGAGCTGTTCCTGCGGTTATCGCCGAGGACGAAGACGTCGCCTTCCGGCACGACAACCGTTGGACAAGGATCGGGTTTGCCGTCGGTCGTACCGCAGTCAGTAATGCCGGCGCGGATGTATGGCTCGTCTAGCTTGATGCCATTGACGTAGACGTTGCCCTCGTGAATCTCGACCGTCTCGCCGGCGGTGCCGATGACCCGCTTGATATATGGCTTGTTGTCTCCGTTTGGCGGGTCGAAGACGATGATATCGCCGCGCTTGGGCGGATCGAACCGATAGATGACCCAGGTGCCTTCGCGGTCGACGAAGGGCAGCCTGTTGAGCAAATGGTTGAGATCGATGTCCTCGTAGGCGTTGCGGTTGACCAGCAGCAATTCGTGGTTCTGCAGGTTCGGCATCATGCTGAGCCCGTCGACCTTGAAGTTGAGGACCAGCATCCGCACGCCGAAGAAGATCACCGCCGCCAGCAGGACCGTCTCAATGATTTCGCGGGCGGCGCGCGCGGCAGATTTGCTCGCGTTCGCGGGCTGGTCGTCGGTCAGGGCTGGTACATCGCTATCCCAGGTGGAGCGGAGGGGATCAGACCCGGCAGTGTAGCCGTCGGGCACGCTGCCAAGATCGTCTCGCTGGCCTGGATGATCGAGGTTCCGGCGAGACTGGGAAGGAAGTTCATCCATGAAGAGTAGTCACGTTTCTCGCGAATCACCGCGTCAGGGTACGCCGGTGGATACTATCCCACTCGGACCACGAACGCCACTAGCCGGCCTCCCCGCACGGTACTAAAGCCACAAGTCGGCCCAATAGGCCATGCGCACATCTATGACTAACCCTTCCCGCTCCCTAGAATGATGCTTGTCTAGCCTACATGCAATGGCTTCGACACATTGCTGGGGAAAACCCGAAGCCGGGCATGAGGAGCGCTGTGCCAGTCCAGTTCGCGAAAACTGAAGCACCCCTCATCGAGCCTGGGAAGGACGACGGTCGCGGCAGGCGGCTGCATATCCCGGGCCGGAATAATCTGCTCAAGGTCGGCACGGTGCTGCAGAACCGGTATCGCGTGCTGGATATCCGCGGCGTCGGCGGCATGAGCACTGTCTACAAATCGCGGGACTTGCGCTTCACGAGCGTGGACCGGCTCTGCGCAATCAAGGAAATGTTCAACTCGGCAGAAGATGCCAAGCTCCGGCAGGTGCGACTGGCGAACTTCCAGCGCGAGGCCTCGCTGCTGGCAACATTGACCCATTCTTCTATCCCCCGAATCTACGACTATTTCGAGCAGCAGGGCACGATCTATCTTGTCCTCGAGCTGATCCACGGCGAGGACCTCGAGACGCTTCTCAGCCAGAACGGGGGACCGTTCGAGCAGGAGAAGGTAATCGACTGGGGCATTGCCCTCTGCTCGGTCATTGCCTACCTGCACAATCAGCGACCCGAGCCGATCATCTTCCGCGACCTCAAGCCAAGCAACATCATGATCCGGGCCGAGGACGACGCTTTGATGCTGGTCGACTTCGGCATCGCGCGGACGTTCGCACCCCAGCAAAAGGGCACGATGATCGGGACTGAGGGTTACGCGCCGCCCGAGCAGTACAAGGGTGTCGCCGATGCCCGGGGCGATATCTATGCCCTCGGCGCCACGCTGCATCATCTCCTGACGGGAAGCGACCCGCGCTCGGAAACGCCATTTACCTTCAATCAGCGCCCACCGCGGAAATACAACCCGGGCCTATCGCAGGACCTCGAGGCGCTGGTGCTGCGCAGTGTCTCGTACAGCCCGTCGGATCGGCCGCAGACAGCCGAGGATGTCAAGCACATCCTCGAGCAGATCAAGTACAGCCTTCATACGCCGCAGGCCCAGGCTGTTTCGCCGACGCCGACGCCGAACAAGGCAATCCAGGCTGTGGCCGCGCCGGACCGCGAGCGTTCAGCAGGATCCCAGTTGCTCGACGACGGCAAGTCGGCCACAAGTGAATCCCCGATCAAGGAAGTCCTGCCGCCGGAGACCAGTGGTGGCAGCACCCTCGCCGAGAATAAGCTCGACTGGTCGCTGAAGACCGGGGACGAAGTGCGCGGCTCGGCCGCATTTTCCGGTGGATCGATCTACCTCGGCTCATACGACGGATACCTGTATGCACTCGACGATGCCGATGGCTCGGTGCGCTGGCGGTTCAAGTCCCAGCGGGGGATCGTGACCCGCCCGGCAGTCTTTGCCGAGATGGTGATCTTCGGCTCTGAGGACAAGACGGTTTACGCCGTGTCTCGGTCGAGCGGCCGAGCCATCTGGTCCCATCGGACCGACGCGCCGATTCGCTCTTCTCCGCACGTCGACGAGAAGGCCTGCATCGTCGGGTCTGACGATGGTTTTCTGTACCGTATCGATCGCGCGAAGGGTGTCGTGACCTGGCGATATCGGACGTGGGCGCCGATTCGATCCTCGCCGACCGTCTTCGACGACAGAGTCTTTTTTGGCTCGGATGACGGCTACCTGTACACCGTCAATCGCGAGACCGGAGGCCTGATCTGGCGGCACCAGATCGGCTCGCCCGTCATGTCGTCCCCGGTCGTGGTCGACAACCAGGTGATCGTCGGCGCGTCGGATGGCACCGTGCGCGCGTTCGGCACCAAGGACGGAAAGGTCCTGTGGGCGGTGCAGACCGACAAGGCTGTCATCGCCTCACCCGCGATCAAGGATGACCTTGCATATATCGGATCGGCGGATGGTCACATGTACGCAATCAAGGTCGCGACCGGTGTCGTCGCCTGGAAGCGGAAGATCTGCCGGCAGATCACGTCGACCGCCACGATCGATGACGATCGGCTCTATGTGGGCGGATACGAGGCGATCTTCTACTGTCTCAAGCTCGAGGACGGCACGGTTGACTGGAGCTTCGGGACGGGTGGCCCGATCGTCTACCAGGCACTTCTAACGGACGACCACATCGTCTTCGGCAGTTTTGACGGAACGGTATACGCACTCAACAGGGAATAGGCAGGGGAATTTGTGGCAATTCCGGCGATCGTCCACCTCCTGGGCGAAGATGCGATCTATGGGGAACTCGACCAGATGCCGAACCCGACGGATCAATTCTTGTTTCTGCGCAACCTCAGAAAGAAGGACGGCAAGCCGCTCAATTACCTGATGGATGACGCGCAGGCATTTCTGTACGCGTGGCACAAGATCACGTTCGTCGAGATCATGACCGATGTCGCGATGCCGGCCACCAACGGCACTGGGCCATCAACGGCGAACATCGGCGCGACCGGCAACCTGAAACCGGCCGGGACGACCGTGCTCGGTTTCTTCCGCGACGACGAGCTCTAGGCCGGCATTTTCAGACCGGGAAGGAAAACGGACCGGGTGATTTCACCCGGTCCGTTTCGTTCTGCCCTGTCCGAAGATCTAGATCTCGTCTGCGCGGACATCCCGCTGTGCATTCGACTTCGGCTCGACGATCGTCGTGTTGACACGCTCGCCGGTCGCGGTCGTCGTGCTGGTGGTGGTCGAGGTCAGTTCGCCGGCCTCGTCCTCATCTTCTGAGGATTGCGTCCGGAATTCCTTGATACTCTTGCCAACCGCGCCGCCGATCTCAGGCAGGCGTCCGGCTCCGAAGATGATGACTACGATGATGAGGACGATGACAAGTTCTTGCCATCCGAGACCGCCAAGCATGAGAAACCGTCCTTACCGAGGTGATCTGAAGCCAGATCGCGTTAGATGCAAATCCGTTACGCGGGCAGTATACGAACCGAGTCCAGCCACTGCCAATCGACAACGGTAGTAGTGGGAAATCCGGTCCGGAACCGCTATAGTTCGCAGGTTGATCAACCGCTCGCACCCCGCGAGAATAACCGCATAGGGACGCATGAGCACCGAAAACGAACAGCAATCCAAGCCAGTGCAATTGACGGAAGACGACGTTGCATTTCTGCTTTCCATCCTGCGCGATCCTGCGCAGACTCAGCCGATCACAACCCAGCAATTAATTGACGCGTTGCGCGGCCGGACCGTGCAATAGTCGCATTCCGCAATTTCACGCAAGGAGAAGGGGCAACCCATGCTTTCTGTCGAGGTGGCGTACAAGGGGTCTGCCGCCGATAAGGAACTCGCCGGCAAGATGTTTCAAGCCCTGGGCATCACCGGGCGATTCATGTCGTTCGATGCACCGATCTCTATGCCGATCGCCGATTTGGTCGAGCTGCTGGGCAAGTTAGGCACCCAGACCGCCGAGGCAGTCGTACAGACCGCGGCGAAGAAGAACGACGCCGTGTTCCGCATCGAGACCGGCGACGACGGTGTTGTTTCGATTGCGACTACACGTGCAGGCAAGGCGCCGGCGGCGGTAGTGGCCGACACGAGCCACTCGTTCGCGAAACGGTTCATGACCCCGCAACCCAAGCCCGAGAAGCCGGCCTATGTCGCAAGGCCACAGACTGTCATCGAGCCGATCTGGGTGACCGACGAGACCACGACCGAGGCCGTTGAAGAAGCAGTAGCCGCGGCCGAGGAAGCGCTGCAGACGACAGCCGAGGAGGCGGTCGATGGCACTGAGGAGCCGGCGACCGAGGCTCCGGCTCCGGCCGCGCGCACAATCACCGTTCAGCCTCTGCGCATTACGCCGCTCGACGAGATCGATGATATCGAGGTTGCCAAGGCGATCAACGAGCGCCTCCCGCTCGACCCGCGGGTGGCGACGTTCGCCGATCAATGGATGCTTGAGGATCGGGTCCAGCGCCTCGGCCGCAACGACCTCCGCCGCATCCGGGAGTACATCCAGGAGCAGGAACAGCCGTTGACCGACGATGTGATCGCGCAGGATGTCCTGGGTGGTCGACCGGGTACGCCGGAATTCGATCAACTGCGCTTCGCCGTCAATTTCCGCCTGTCCAAGGAGCACCGCGACTTCGACTTCGTCGGCACGGCGAATCAGCGTTTCTGGAGCGTCAGCAGCCTGGCGCAGCTCGGCACGACCCGCAAGAAGCCGAATGAGATCGGCACCGATTACCGCCACCTGAATGACGAGCTCTCGGAGACGCCGCCCTACCGCAGCCGCGAGAGCGTCGAGCGCGTCCTGACCTTCTACGAGTACCAGCTTGGACTGCTACCGTACGATCTCGAGATGCAGGAGCTGCTGCCGGCGCCGCTTCTTCCGAACCAGCGCGCCGCCGTGCTGACGTTCGAATGCCCGCAGTCGTACACGACCTACCTTGTCGAGCTGCGCTACCCGTCGCCCAACCGCGGCGGGTTCATCGTGGGCCTGGACGACTTCTATAACGAGAATCTGGTGCCCGGTGCGATGATCTCGATCACCCGGACCGAGAACGACGGCCACTACATCGTCAAATACGCTGCGGCCGGTACCCAGAGTGCCAAGCTGCTCGAGCTCGAGGATCGCCGCCAGCGGTACGTCTTCCGTGACGACACCTATGCCTGCGGCGTGCTCGACGATTACCTGCTGACCGAGGAGCGCGTTCCGGGGATTGCCGGCGAGAAGCCGATGGACGAGAAGGCGCGCCGACGGCTCGAGAACGTAGTCGCGGTCGCCTTCGAGCGGATCGAGCGGAAGCTCGAATCCGGCACTGGTTTCGCTGCCACCTTTCCCGAGCTATTCGCGGTCACGAACATCGAGCGCCCCGTGACGGAGTCCCAGCTGCGCACGCTTCTCGATACCGACGAGACCGGCGCATTCTCGCGGGACCCCGAGGTTTCTGATGGATATACCTACGTCCCCAGCTCAAGCTAACGAACTATCCATTAGTCTTGAAGAGTGCCTGTCGCAGCTAGCGGCAGGCACCTTTGCCTTTGGGCAGCTCGCCGCCTTCTCCGATCTCTCGCGTGAGAATCTGCACGCGGTTGAGATGGTCTGGCCGACGATAGACGCGGCAACGCGCCACCGCCTGATCGCGGAGGCGGTCGATCTCGCCGAAGAGAATGTCCAATACCGGTTTGATCGCCTCTGCCGCCTCGCGGTTCGCGACCCCGACGCCGAGGTACGCCAATTGGCGGTTGCGGGGCTCTGGGAGGACGAGACGAGATCGCTCCTCGAGGAGATGATCGATATTGCCCGGCATGACGAATCGATCGACGTGCGCGCCGCGGCCATAGCTTTGCTGGGCGATGCCCTCGTTCGGCTCCAGGATGACCAATCCGAGTCGGATCTCGTGGATCAAATTGGCGACATGGTGCTCGAGTTCGCCGCAAATGAGCGTGAGACCGCAATGGTTCGCCGGCGGGCGGTCGAGGCGGTCGGAGCACTCAAGCAAAACGACCGTACGCGCGAAGCGATCCTCGATGCCTATCAGCACGGCGACGCGACTCTCGAGGCCGGCGCGCTGGTCGCGATGGGTCGATCGCTCGAGAGTCGGTGGCGAACCATCGTCCGAGCCGCACTCATCAGCGAAGATCCCGAGGTACGTTTTGAGGCCGCCCGGGCGCTGGGTGCGATTGGGACGTCCGATGACGTGCCCGACCTCTCCGAGTTGACCCTCGAGGATGACACGGACATCCGGCAGGCGGCGATCGCGGCCCTCGGCGAGATCGGCGGTCCAGGGGCAATCCGTGTCCTGCGTAACTTGTCCCGGCAAGCACATGATGGGGACGACGAGGCAATCAATGACGCGGTCGACGCCGCGCAGCTTGGGAGCGATCCCTTGCAATTTCGGCCATGACGGAGAACGACTGGTCGCCGCTGTCAGCACAGGAATGGGACGGCGCTGTCCTCGCGGGCGGTGGCCATTTCCTGCAATCCTGGCGATGGGGCGAGTTCAAGTCGCGATTCGGCTGGGGCGTCGAGCGCGCGTCCATCACGAGCGGAAACAAGGTTGCGCTGGCGCAGATCCTTTTCAAGGAGCGAGGTCCGGTTTCGGTCGGCTATATCCCGCGCGGTCCTGTGATTCCGACCGGCGAAAGCGCGTTGGCGACCGAGTTGATGCGAAATGTCGATCTGGCATCGAAGCGCCGTCACGCCCTGTACACCATCCTCGAAGCCGACGGAAAGCTGCCATTTGCCGGCAAGTACAAGGAGCACGGCTTCGTGACCGGACCCGAGCACGTGCAGCCGGGCCGGACTGTCAAGATTCCGCTGCTCGACGACGATGCGCTGCTCAAGCAGATGCGCCAGAACACCCGGTACAGTGTTCGCTTGGCGATGCGGCGTGGCGTGCGGATCGTGCGCTGCGGCGGAGGATATGGCATTGAGGACTTCTATCGGTTACTGATCGAGACATCGGACCGCAACGATTTCGGGATCCACTCGCGGCAGTACTACCGGGATTTCGTCGAGACCTTCGGTGACGATGCGCTCTGCATCTTTGCAGAGAGTGACGACAACCTTGCAGCCGGCCTGATTGCCGTCAAGTTTGGGCCCGAGGCGATCTACATGTATGGCGCCTCGTCGGCCGCACACCGGTCGCACGGGGCGGCATTCCTGCTCCAGTTCGAGGCTATGAGGTGGGCCAGAGAGGCGGGTTGCGAAAGGTATGACCTGTGGGGCATCCCGGACGTCGACCCTGAGAGCGTCAGCACCGATGCCGGCGATGAGATCGCCGGGACCAAAGGCGACGATTGGCGCGGGCTCTATCGCTTCAAGACCGGATTCGGCGGCGAGATCGTTAGTTATCCGCCGGTCCTGGAGCGGCGCTACAGCCCGGTTGGGTCGTTTGTCGTGCGCCAGATGACGAGGCGCCGGCGGGGCAGCGACACGTGAGACCGCGCACGTTGGCTGAGCTCGCGGCAGGTAAGAGCGACTGGCGGATCATCGGCGACAGTCAAACCCCGATCAGCGACATCCAGTACGACTCTCGGCTGGTGACGCCCGGCGCCCTATTTGCGGCGCTGCGCGGCGGCTATGTCGATGGGCACGACTTTGTCGCGAGTGCGGTCGAGCGCGGCGCCGCGGCCGTCATGGTCGAGCGGGAGATGCCGGTCGACCTACCGCAACTTATTACGTCGCACAGCCGAGCGGACTTGGCGAACGTGGCCGCGCAAGCCTTCGAGAAACCGTCGCACGAACTGCGCGCGATCGGGATTACCGGTACGGATGGCAAGACGACAACGAGCTATATCGTCGATCACATCCTGCGTAGCGTTGGTCGCCAGACTGGGATGATCGGCACGGTCTCGGTCCGGATCGGTGGCGAGACGGTCGACCATGAGACCCGGCAGACGACTCCGGAGTCGGTCGATATCCAGCGTCTGCTGCGGCAAATGGTCCAGGTGGGGGTGACCGAGGCGATCCTCGAGGCGACATCGCACGGGCTTGATTTGCACCGGCTCGACCACACACGATTCGCTATCGCCACAATCACCAACATAACGCAGGAGCACCTTGAGCATCACCGGACGATCGAGGCTTATTGGCGGGCCAAAGCACTCCTTTTCGAGCGTGTTAGCACAACAGGCGGCGATGCGGTCGTCAACCTGGATGATGCCGGCGCGCGATCGGTGCTGCCGTATTGCGGCGGCTGCCGGCGAACACTGACGTATTCGCTGGTGGATGAATCCGCAGACCTCCGCGCTGAGATCACGGAAAGTGGGCTGGGCGGTAGCACGGGTCGTATATACGCCTTTGGCACGACATATCCCTTCAGTACTCCATTGGTCGGCACCTTCAACGTATCCAACTCGCTCGCAGCGCTCGGAACGGCGATAGCGGCGGGTGTCGAAATGGAGGACGCGCTGACTGCCCTCGCGACAGTGTCGCCGGTTCCGGGTCGTATGACGACGGTCGATGCCGGCCAGCCATTTGGCGTGATTGTCGACTATGCACACACGCCCGAATCGCTCGACAAGGTGCTGCGGCTGCTTCGAACCTTGCGGCCGGACGGTCGCCTGATTGCTGTCTTTGGCAGCGCCGGCGAACGGGACCCGATTAAACGGCCGATCCAGGGTCGGGTCGTAGCCGAATTGGCCGACATCGCCGTGATCACCAACGAAGACCCGCGCTTCGAAGACGCCGAGTCGATCATCGGCGAGATCGCCGCCGGCGCAATCGAGGTGGGAGCGATCGATGGTGAGACGGTGCATTGCGTGGTCGAGCGGCGAGAGGCGATTGCGCTCGCATTGGACCTGGCGCAACCGGGCGACACGATCCTGCTGGCCGGCAAGGGTCACGAGCGAAGCATCATCTGGAACGGCGTCAAACACCCGTGGGATGAAGCGACCGTAGCGTATGAAGAGCTGGCAAGGCGAGGCTGGGCATGACAGGACGCTGGTCGCGGCGTGCACTAGTTCAGGCGGCCCTCGGCAGCGGTGCAGTCGCGACCGGTCTCGCGCTTCGGCCTGTCAAGGCGGCGATCGACCCGCGGCAATTGCCCGGCAAAATTGCCTTCACCCGCAACGGCAGCATCTGGGTCTGGAGCGGCGGCACCGCGAACGAGGTTTTGACCGCCGACAACATCAGTGACCCCCGCTGGAGCCCGGATGGAAACCAACTTCTCTACGTTCGGCTGCAGAACAGCTTCTCGGACTTGTACATGTATGACCTGTCCACCGGCGCCGAGACGCAGATAACCGCCAACCAGCCCTACGACGAGGTCGGCAGCTTCGACTACGCGATCAACAGCTCCTGGGCGCTCGACCCGGATTGGTCACGGTCGGGCCTGATCGGATTCATCTCGGATACGTACGGGTCCGGCGGCTTCCTCTCGCTCTGGCTATTAGCTTCACCCACAGATGCTCCGTACCTCGCGCTGCAGACGGTGCAAGAGGACGACATTTCAAATCTGGCGCTTGCCCCGCACGACGCCATTGCCGCATATACGGTGCGCGTGAGCATGGGGGACGGCACGTTCAGCACCTATGTAGCTCTGCGGGACCTCAACAATGGCTTCACCGGTCCGGTCGCCCAGTCCAGTGGGGACATCTTCGACCCGGCGATCAGTCCGGACAGCAGCTGGATCGCCGTGACGATCCGGGACGAGGACGGGGTGACCGACATCTGGATGGTCGAGCGGGCCACCGGCGAGCGGCGACGCGGCACGCGGGGCGAGAATGCGATGGCCCCGCGCTGGTCGGACGACGGCAACTGGGTCGCCTACCTGCGCATGGAGAACTACGCGTTCGAGATCTGGGCCGGTCAGTTCTCGAAGGGTCGCATCCGCGAGCAGGCCAGGATCTACCAGGCCGACGGAATCGACTCCCAGAGCGGCCTCTCGTGGTGGATGCCCACCGAACCCGCGACAGCTACGCCGGTACCATAGAGCCACCGCGACCAGAAACTGCGGTGGGACTCATTTGTTTGGCGCTGCTCAAACAATTTTCACTCTCCGGGT
>DASQCG010000016.1:0-1789 GCA_035634825.1 Thermomicrobiales bacterium
GCGACCCCGCCGCCTACCTGGCAGTGCCGGCCGCGATCCGCTACCAAGCCGAGCACGATTGGCCGGCGATCCGCGAGCGCTGCCATGAGCTCGTCGTCAAGGCACGCACCCGGATCGCGAACCTGACCGACCTCCCGCCGATCACGCCCGCCGGGTGTGACTGGTTCGTCCAGATGGCCACCTGCCCGATCCGCACGAAGAGCATCGAGGAGCTTAAGACCGGCCTCTACGACCAATACCGGGTCGAGATCCCCTGCGGCGAGTGGCAGGGCATGCAGTACGTCCGCGTCTCGATTCAGGCCTACAACACCGAGGCCGACATCGATCGGCTCATGGAGGGCCTCGGCCGCCTGCTCTGACCGCCGCGCGCAAATCGAAAATCTCCGGGATAATGGCGCCACCTGATCGGATTGATTGAGGAGGTTGCGCCGGTGCCCCGAGCCAGGGTTGGCGATCTCGACATCGCCTACGACGTGACCGGTCAGGGCGAGCCCGTCCTGATGATCAACGGGATCGGCGCGCCCCGCGGTGCGTGGGGTCTGCAGCTCCCGGCGGTCTGCGAGCGATATTCGGCGATCACCTTCGATAACCGCGACGTCGGCGAGACCGGCCCCGGCGAGAACACCAACAACTACACGACCGACCAGTTCGCGCACGACGCCGCCGGTCTGCTCGATCACCTCGGCATCGAGAAGGCGCACGTCGTCGGCGCGTCGATGGGCGGCTGCATCGCCCAGGCCTTCGCCGCCCTCTACCCGGAGCGGACCCAGACCGCGACCATCATCTGCGCGTGGGCAACGGTCGAGCCGTGGCTGGATGAGCTCTGGGAGCAGTGGGAAGGTCTGTTCGAGGCGCGCGGTCCCGTCGAATGGAGCCGGACAACCTGGCTCTGGGTCTTCACGCACCGCGCCTACGATGAGCCGGGCTTCCTCGACAACCTGCTAATGGACGCCCACGCCAGCCCGAACCCGCAGACGCTCGAGATGTACCTGCGCCAATCGCACGCCGCCCGGACACACGAGTACCTCGACCGGCTCGTGTCGGTCATTGCGCCGACCCACGTCATCTGCGGCGAGGAGGATATCTTCACGCCGCCGCGCTACTCGGTCGATATCGCCAACGCGATCCCGGGCGCCAAGCTCACCGTCATGCCGGAGGTCGGGCACGGCATGTTCTGGGAGGCGACTGACGACTTCAACCGCGTCGTGCTCGATTTCATTGATCAGCATCCGCTCAACGGATAGGGGAGAGACACCGCATGTCAGCAGTGCCGGAAAACGCGACGATCCTTGGCTCGACCATCGTCTTCGCCCCGTACAGCCTGGAGCAGGCACTCGAAGGGCTGGCCGCCGCCGGGTACCGCAACTGCGAGATCGGCGCGGTCAAGGGCTGGTTTGAGCACATTGATCCCGACACCGCGACCGACAAGGAGATCGCCGATATCAAGCAACGGCTGAACGACCTCGGCCTTAACCCGGTCAGCCTCAGCGCCCACACCCAGCTCCAGACGCCGGAGGGAAAGGAGCGCTTCCGCCGCGCCCTGGTCATCGCCAACGGACTCGGCATGGAGATCGTCAACACCTTCACCGGCGACGCCGAAACCGACGCCGAGCGCGAGACCTGGTTCGCGAACATGCAGGACCTCTGCGATGGGGCCGAGAAGCTCGGCCTGATCATCGGCATGGAGACCGACAGCAATATGCTCCCGACCGCAGCGATCGGCGTCTCGATCCTCGATCGCATCAATCGCCCCGGCCGGATCGGCTTCAACTACGACCCCGGCAACGTC
>DASQCG010000017.1:0-2555 GCA_035634825.1 Thermomicrobiales bacterium
ATCCGTTACATCGACCAGCTGAATCGCCGCACGGTCCATCTGCGAGTAAGACCGGAGCGCGGCCACGAGCTCGGAAATGCGCCGGGTCGACCCCTTGACCTCGGAGAGCAGCGAGGCAACGGACAGCGCACTGGACACCCATTCCAGACCAGGCTCCAGCGCGGACTCCGTCAATACGGTCGCTGCTCGCTCGCACCAGGCCACATCGACACCGGCAGCAGCCAGCACGGGAGCGATGATCCACTCCCTCGCTACGTCGTGCTCGACGAGCCATGACGACAGCACCTCTTCCCGATCCGCGACCTTGATCGGATCCTGCGGCGCGGTCCCCTGCTCGATCTCACGGCGCACCGCGTCGAGGGCCGCGAATCGCTCGGCGGAGAGGCCGCCCCGGATCAGCCGCCCGGCGGAGGCGAACATCGTCTGAGATGCGGCTTCGAGTTCGTCGACGGCCCGGGTCGCCGCTGAGGCGGGATTGTTGAGCTCGTGTGCGAGACCGGCCGCAAGCGTGCCAAGTGTGACGAGAGATTCGCGCTGCCGTGCCGTTGACTCGATCAAGCGCGCGGTGTGGTACAGCCCCTCGACGAGATGCGCGGCAAACGGGAACCAGGCGTTGGACCGGTCCCGAAGTACGTCCGCCGGTACCCGGAGTACCCGGCCCGCCATGACTCCACGTCCCGTCGCGAGGTACACGCCCTGCTGATCCCAGGCCCGAAATCCGCCGGCCCAGCGTCCGGGCGCATCCATCCGCGCGACGACGGTGTCTTCCCGATCGATATGCCGCAGCAGGTCGATAGCCCCGTCCAGAAGTACCCACCAGAAGTCCGCCGGCTCGCCTTCTCTGAACAGTTCGACGGTGGGTTCGATTCGAACCACTTCACCGCCTTCGATCAGTTCGGCAAGCTGATCGTCATCGAGGCCCGCGAACAGGCTGAGCGATCGAAGCTCATCTACGCCTGTCATAACGTCGCCACACGACGGCGCTCGACCATGACCGGTTTGCTCATGAGATCAACCCTACGGCTACGCCTAGCGGGTATGACCTCGCGAAACATGGTTGGATCTGAGTGCGCGGCCTGGCACTGCGCAGCCGTCTGGGCGGTGCTCGTTTGGGGGCGTTGTATGCAAATCCCGAAACCAACTGAGCAAGACAAGGACTTCCTTCGTTCGATCGTCCCGGACGATCCGCGCGTCGAACTGAAGCCGATGTTCGGCAATCTCGGGGCGTTCGTTAATGGCAACATGTTCGCGGGCCTGTTCGGCTCAACCGTAGGTGTCCGACTCATCGATGACGCCAGCCGAGAAGAGCTGGCCGCGATTCAAGGCACTGGACCGTTCGGGCCGGCCGAGCGTCCTATGGGCGGTTACCTCGCCTTGCCGCCGAGCTGGTCGACGCAACCGAAGCTCGCCGCCAACTGGGTGAGCACGGCAATGAGCCAGGTCGCCGCCCTACCGCCGAAGACGGCCAAGCAGGCCAAACCGAAGGCCAAATCGGCCAAGTCGGAACGGTGACACTCGACCGGTTCATCAGACTTAGCATGTTCCGGACAGGAGGCCGCATCGCCCTCACGGGCGCCGATTCGGGACAATCCCGCTGTGAGCGCATATCAGCTGGATGACTGGGCGGACTTCGCCGTCGCTTCGGCCGGCGCGGCCGCGGCGCTGACCGGCCTCCTGTTCGTGGCCGTCTCGATCAACCTCAAACGGATTCTCGAGTTCCCATGGCTACCAGGGCGAGCGGCCGGCACCCTGGGCATGCTGCTCACCGTGCTGCTCGTCGCCGTGGTCTTGCTCGCGCCGGGACAGCCCCGGCAGGCAACCGGCATCGAAATCGCCGCCATTAGCGCGATCCTTGCCTTCCAGGCGATCCTGATCGCGCGACACGCGTACGAGCACATGCGTGATCGGCTCAGCTGGGTGCTCTGGGCGATGCTCCTGTTGTTGTTGCCAGCCTTGGCCTTGATGATCGGCGGTATCTCGTTCGCGATCGAGGCGGGCGGCGGGTTGTTCTGGGTGCTTGGTGGGGTTCTGGCGGGTTTCGCCGGCGGTTCGGTGAACGCGTGGGTTCTGCTTGTCGAAATTGAGCGGTAATCGGCAGAACGAGTCGGCCGGAGCCAGTCAGAATCCACGTATTCGGTCGATCACGATCCGTACCGGGACCGGATACGCGTCGCTGAAGCCCTGCGGACTACCGCTCACCCGGATCATCGACTCGCGATACTTCGCGAGGTAGTCCGGATGCTCGTGCGGAGGAGGTGCCTCCAGCGCGATAGACGCGTCGCCGGTAAGCACCACGACGTTCCCGCCGCGGGCGTTTCCATCGAAGTGCAATGCCACCCGAGGCCGGCGATCGATGTGCTCGAGGCGATAGGCATTCGCCTGGCTATAGATCAACACGGTTGAAGGCGGCTGCCAGAGGAACCAGACGGGATTGGGTTGCGGAGTGCCGTCAGCCGCCACGGTAATGATCCAGACGACTTGCTCCGTTTCGAGCCGGTCGGCGACGCGCCGACCGAATGCTGACTCCGGGTCAGGCAATACGGCATCGCTCACGG
>DASQCG010000018.1:0-17230 GCA_035634825.1 Thermomicrobiales bacterium
TCGAGGACACGCACCGACCAGATCCGCGCGCCGGGCGCAACGCCGACCACGCCGAAACCGTTGTCCCTGGCGGCTGCGATGCCGGCAACGTGCGTCCCATGCCCGTAATAGTCGCGGGTGATTCCCTGGCCGCGGCAGTCGTACCCGCCGGCGATGTGGAGGTCAGCATTCGGACCGACGCCAGAGTCGATGATCGCGATATCGACGTCGACCGATCCCTGTCCGTCGCCCGCCTTCGTGGGGTTGAGATCCGCATCGACGCGGTGGATGCCCGGCTCGAGGCTCTGGCCCTGGGCACGTACCACGTAATCGGGGAAGACAGCCTCCACGGCGGGGTCGCGCATCAGGTCCCGCACGGCCTCGGAGGAGAATGATCCGGCGAAGCCCTGGAAGACGGTCTGGTAAACCTGGTCGACCTTCGCCCCGCGCCGCTTGTTGACCGTCGCGGCCACCGACGCGGCGCTCTGCGCCGAAGCGCCGCGCAGCATCACGATATAGCGATCCGGCATGGTCTCCAGGGGAGCAGCAGTTGATTGGGCGAGCGCACCTGGGCGGGCCAGGGCAAGGGGCAACAATTGCGCGAGCACGACCAATGCCAGGCCGAGTCGCCGCGCGCGACTGCCGAGGACAATCCGAACCATTCCCATCCACTCCCCAAAAACCACGTTGGTGCGAGGATCAGTTATTCAGGCGGGGTATGAAACGGAAATTTACCTGATTTCGCCAATGTCAGCATCCCGTCGGCAGTAGACCGGATGCGGTCGAACATGGAATAGTCGGATTGTTCCAGTCCGGAAGTCGCCAGCTCCTCCTCATCGGCCAGCACAACGGTGCCGTCGGCCAGACGAATCACGTCGAGGTAGAGGTCGTGCCAAGTCACAACGACTTCGGCGCTGTCGGATTTAATCGTGGTCGGGTGAGTCACGTTGCCGTACATGCCGCGCAACGCACCATCCGGAGCGATCACTCTGAACGCATTGAACCAGTGCTCAGGCGAGAAGTACTCGATCAAGGTATCGCCGGGCTCGAAGATCAGGCCCGAAGCATCGACCCGCTTCATGGTCCAGATCGCCCGCACCGCCAGCCACGGCTCTGGGCACACTTCATCGGTCACGACAGCCGAATACCGCGCAACTTCATTGCCCGCCGGACTCAATTTGACAACCGTCGCCAGGGTGCCGGGAGCAATCACTCCCAATCCCCGACGTTGGCCCTGCCAGCCTGGTTGGTGCGAGCCCGGGCCGCATTGCCATGCGAGGCGACAACTGCTCGCCTCACGACGGCGGAATCATCGAGCGGACCTCGGCTGTCTTCGTCGCCAGCAGCTCTGGTGTTTCGGCCTCGGCGTTCAGGCGCAGGAGTGGTTCGGTGTTGGAGGCGCGGAGATTGAACCACCAGTCGGGGAAGCCGATTGTCACCCCATCGAGATGGTCGATCGTCGCGCCCTCCGCTGAATACCGCTTTTCGACGGCGGCCACCACGCTCTTTGCGTCGGCGACGCGGGTGTTGATCTCGCCGGAGCGGTACCGGGTATCAATCGGACCGATCACCTCGGAGACAGGCTTGCCCTCCTCCGAGATCAGCTGGAGGACGGTCAACGCCGCGATCAGTCCAGAATCGGCGTACCAGTTATCGCGGAAGTAGAAGTGCCCGGAGTGCTCGCCGCCGAAGATCGCGTCCTCCTCCCGCATGATCTTTTTGATCAGCGAATGGCCGACCGGCGTGCGGACCGGGCGACCACCATGCTCCTCGATTGTCTCCGGCACGGAGCGCGAGCAAATCAGGTTGTAGCAAATGGCCGAGCCGGGGTGCTTCCGCAGCAAGGAGATCGCGACCATGGCCGTGACCATATCCCCGCCCACCGCCCGGCCCTGCTCATCGATCAGGAACATGCGGTCGGCATCGCCGTCGAATGCGATGCCCAGATCGCACTCATTGTCGAGAACCGCTTTCTGCAGGTCCCGCACGTTCTCGGGCTCGATCGGGTTCGCGGGGTGATTCGGGAAGGTGCCGTCCAACTCGAAATAGAGCGGGATTACCTCAACCGGGAGCGACCTGGCGATGACCGGCACCGTCTTGCCGGCCATGCCGTTGCCGGCGTCAATGGCAACCTTGAGCGGCTTGATCGCCGAGACATCGACCATGCTCAGGACATGCTCGGCGTACGCCTGAATCACATCCTTCTCGATCAGGTCGCCCCGGTTCGCGGCCAGTGGCGGAAAGTCATCGCCGAGGGCCCGATCGCGGATCTGCTTGATGCCGTCCTCGAATGAGACCGCCCGCGCGCCCTCCCGGCAAAGCTTGAACCCGTTGTACTCGGCCGGGTTGTGGGACGCGGTGATCATCACCCCGGCCGGAAAGCCGTATTTGCCGACTGCGAAATAGAGGGCGTCGGTCGAAACCAAACCGAGGTCGGTCACGTCCGCGCCCTGGTCGCGGATGCCGTCGATCAGACTCGATGAAAGGAGCGGGCCTGTGACCCGCATGTCCCGACCGACCGCGACCACATCGGCGTCCAGCTCCAGCACTAGCGCCCGCCCGATCCGGTATGCCAACTCGGGCGACAACTCCTCCGGGGCGATACCGCGAATGTCGTAGCTCTTGAACAACCCAGCTGCTTTGGTCGCATCGATCTGCTCAGCCATCGGCTCCTCCAGTCGCATAATCCTCAACATTCAGGCAGGTCGTTAGCATAGCCCACGCATTTGCGGGAGATGGCCAACTAGACTTCACAGTGACATGTATTCGCAACACCCGCCCAGGATTAGCCCAACGTGACCGATAGCCCCAACCCGATCAACCCGCGTGACCCTGTCGACCTTCACCTCCACACCCTGGCCAGCGATGGCTTCTGGACGGCCGAGGAGTTGATCAATACCGTCGCCGACCGCGGCTTCAAGGTCGTGGCGGTCGCCGATCACGACAACCAGCGCTCGGTCGCCCGCGCGATTGAAGTTGGGCGAGAGCGCGATCTGATCGTCGTCCCCGGCGTCGAGATGACCGTGCGCTGGAACGATCGGCAGATCCATCTCCTCGTTTACGGATTGGAACCTGGGCTGTCAACGCCGGAGGCGGCTGCCTGGAATGCCGCGCTGACCGACATCGACGATCTGATGATGGAGCGCGCGGCCGATGCCCAGCTGCGGTTCGAGGCGTCTGGCCGAAAGCTGCCGGCGCTCGAGGCGATCGTCAACGGTCGGCCGATGTGGCCCTTCCATGTTCTCTCCGCCGCAATCAAGGATGGGCACGCCAAGAACCTGAAAGAGTCGGCCGAGCTTCTGCTGGAAATCGGCGGCGATTTCAACGGTGACCTGCCGATGGACCGTGTCGTCGACGCCGCGCACCAGGCAGGCGGTATCACCGTGGTCGCGCATCCGGGTCGAGGCGACTCGGTCGGACTGGTTACTGAGGCCGATTTCGATGCCTTCCTGCCGGAGATACCGGTCGATGGCCTGGAAGCGCATTACCGCTCGCACTCCGATGCCACGACCGCGATGTATCGCCGGATCGCGAATGAGCGCGGGTTGCTGATCTCGACCGGATCCGACTCGCACGCGCCGAAGATTCCGGTCGATCCGATGCCCTGGCAGGCCGCGTGGTCGCGGGATCTGCTCGGGCGACTGGGGATCGCGGTTGCCCCGCTCGATGCGGGCGAACCGCTCTGGCAGGAGGGGATGTCGCCGCCGAGTTCTGCACCGGCGCCGGTGCCGCAGGAAGCAGAACACCCGAAAGAATCAGGAGAATGAGCATGCCGAACACTCTTGAGCTGGTCACCTACCCCGCCGGTCCAATCGAAACGAACGGCTACCTGGTCATCGACCCGACCACGCAGCAGGCACTTATCGTCGACGCGCCATCCGGCTTCGCGGCCGATGTTCAGCGCGATGTCGCAGATCGCGGACTGACCGTGACGGCGATCGTCGTCACGCACGGGCACTGGGATCACATCGGCGATACGGCCGAGCTCAAGCGCATCTTCAACGTGCCTGTCATGACCCACGCGAACACGGTCCCGCGGCTGGAGCGACCATCGTCGAGCATGGGCGCGCTCCCGATCGACATCGAGCCGTCGACCGCCGATACGCTCCTGAACGACGGCGACACGGTCACTTTGGGTTCGCACGCCTTCGATGTCTGGTTCCTGCCGGGGCACGATCCCGGTCACATCGTCCTCGTCAGCGTGCCCGACAGGATGGTGCTCGGCGGAGATGTGCTGTTCCCGAACGGCCACGGCCGAATCGACATCCCCGGCGCGAACGAGGCCGACATGATCGTCTCGCTCAAGCGACTTGCCACTCTGCCAGACGATGTCGTCGTCTACCCCGGCCATGGCGCGCCGACAAAGATCGGCGCAGAACGCGGATGGCTACCACAATAGTCGTGGGTCGAGAGGCGTGACACGTGAGCAAAAACAAAGGCCGGCGGACCAAAGTCCGCCGGCCTTCGTAGTATCAGGACCCATCCGGGTCAAGGAACAACCTCTGCCCTCGTATCTCGATCAACTATTCACTCACCTTATGTTCTGATTAATTCGGAAGAGGTTGTCCGAGTCGTACTTGCGCTTGGTATCGAGGAGCCGGGCGTAGTTCTCCCGGTATGTTGCGCGAATCCGGTCCTGCCCCTCGTCCATCAGGAAGTTGAGGTATGCGCCACCGGCCGACTCGTTGTGCAGGGCTGCCCAGTAGGCGCGGACCCAGTCCCGGTGAGCCGGCATGTTGGCCGGATCGCTGTCGATGCCGGCGATGATGTGCGCGAACTTGACATCCCGGTGGCTGAACGCCGTCGCATCCTTCGGGACATCCTGAACGGCTCCATCGAGCGGGTACAGGTGCATCAGGGACATGAAGTTCGGCACCTCCGCCCCATATTCGGCGTGGATCCGGATCGCCTCATCCGTCAGCTCGTTGTCGAAGTCGGCCTTCCAGTAGTGCTGCAAGCCGGCCGGCAACAGCGCGTCGAACAGGCTGTTCAGCACTGGATAGGGGATCGGTCCGGCCAGATCCAGCGCGACCGGTCCGGCTTCACGGATTGGCCGCACTGCCTCCTCGGCCATCTCCATCGGGCCGGTGTAGCAGACCACGATCGCGCAAGCAGTGTGACCATGGAGTGCCTCCGGGATGAATGGCGCGGGCGGCGCGATGTGGTACGCGAAGAACGCACTCATCTCCCGGGGCGCATTCGCGATAAAGTCGCGATAGAACTCGAGTACCTGAGCGCTCGCCGCGACCGGGAAAAAGATCGGGCCGCCGTAGACCGTTCCGACCGGGTGCATCTGGAACTCGAACGATGTCACGACGCCGAAGTTTCCGCCGCCGCCGCGGAGCGCCCAGAACAGGTCCGGGTTCTCGTCGGCGCTGGCCGTCAGACGCTCGCCGTCTGCCGTGACGACGTCGGCGGAGAGCAGGTTATCGGCCGAAAGCCCGTATCGCCGGGTCAGGTAACCGAAGCCACCGCCGAGCGTGAGCCCACCGATACCGGTCGTCGAGAGCACTCCGCCCGGGGTCGCCAGACCGTACGCATGTCCGGCGTGATCCATGTCACCCCAGGTCGCGCCGCCACCGGCGCGGGCCGTGCGGGCCCTCGGATCGACGCGAATGTTGCGCATCAGGGAGAGGTCGAGCACAACGCCACCGTCGTTGGTGCCGAAGCCGGCGACGTTGTGCCCGCCACCGCGCACGGAGAGATCGAGGCCGCGCGCTTTCGCGAAGCGGACGGTTGCGGCGACATCGCCGTCATCGGCCGCGCGCACAACCAGCGCGGGGTAACGGTCGATCATACCGTTGTAGGTTTTGCGGGCCTCATCGTAGGTCGGCGATCCGGGCTCGATGACCTGGCCGCGAATCGCGGGTGTGAGCGCCTGGATATCGAGGTCGACGCCAACCGGGTTCTGAACAGTAGTTGCCATTGTGTTGCGATTCCTTTCGGGAAACTGACTTGTTGCCGCGCTTCTTGCCGACATCACCACCCTATCGGCGATGGACGCCGCGCGCATCGACAGAACTGCGCAACTCAGATGCGCGGCAGGAACGGGATGGGGATACGTAGAACTGCGTAGTCCCGGTGGGCTCCGTCACGATGCGTGATGCCTTACCGCCGAATCAGGCGAGGTTGTGCTCGATGGCGAAGCGGGTGGCCGCGGATCGCGAGGAGACATCGAGCTTGCCGTAGACAGAGCGCAGGTGCTGGCTAACGGTACGCGGGCTGATGAACAGCCGGCTCGCGACCTCAGCATCGGTCATGCCCAGGGCGACCAGGCGGAGAACCTCGATTTCGCGGGGCGTGAGCCCACCCGGAACGGACTCACCGAGGGCGCCCACCGCGGAGAGCAGAGCGTCGACTCGATCGATCGACGGCTGTGCCCGGAGCGGAGCCAGGAGATCGCGGGCCGCGATCAAATCGGTCTGCGCGTCTACCGGCGAGCGCGCCGCCAGCCGCAACTCGGCACGGGCAATCAGTGTCAAGGCGCGCTCGTACGGGACCGCGCAAGCATCGGCCAGCGCCAATGCCTCAGCCAGGTCACCCAGGGCCGCGTCGAATTTCCCCGACCCCGTGCTGAGCTCGCCCCGCATCCGGAGCGCGGCAATCAGCGCGAGCGGTTGCCGAGGATCAGCGGCCGATTCGACGGCCAACCCGGCGTGCCGAGCCGCGAGGACGAGGTCGCCGGCCTGTCGGCAGTACCGGGCCCAGCTCAATCGATTCTCGGCCCGGCCAAGTACGGCGCCGCTCCAATCGAGCCAGCGATCGTTTGCTTCGATCCAGGCCAGCGCGGCTGATAGATCACCCCGATCGAGGGCGATGTCCGCGGCAATTCGCTGGAGCAGGAGCGCGTCGAGCAGGACCACGTCGCCCGGCTCCGCGGCCGGACCCTGTGGCAGCAGCCTGCGGACCATGCGTTGAACGAGATCGATCCGGCCCTGCGCGTACCAGAGCGGCGGCATGACATTAGTGATTTCGCGCCTGAGCACGTAGTTGCCATCCGCCTCTACTTCATCGGCGATCGCGCACGCTTCGTCCCACCGACCCTCGATAAAGAGCAGCCCGAGCCGGGCCCTGCGCGACGAACGGTCCGAGGGAAAGGCGCCGGCGGCGAGATCGAGCGACGTTTCCGCATCCGTCGCCAACTGAGCCCGCTCCGGCAGTTGGGTCGGGAAATACGGCAACATGACGTCCCGCAGCTCGCTCAGCTGCGTGAACCCGATCACCGCGTGGTGTTCGATGCGGTCGTAGATCTGGCGAGCACGGGCGAACGCCGCCCGTGCCGCGACAGGATTACCGAGTGCAGCATTCGCGAGACCGAGACCGAACCAGGAATGCCCGGTGGCTGATATCACCAGCTCACCAGCCGGGATTCCTTCGGTCAGGGCGATGAACTGCTCTGCCATCGACTTGGCGCGAGTCAGATGTCCAGCCGCGGCTAAGAACCAGGGCAGACCACCGCGGCGATGGTGAATTCCGGCCGCAATCATGATTTTGGCAGACGGCTCAAAGTCCGGGAGATCGACCAGCTCACGCGGTGGCAGGGCATCGGCGAGCCACGTCGCCCGCTCCCAGCTCTCCATTGCCTCGTCGGCCGGCATCGCCTCCAACTCGAGGATGCCGTCTTCCATCTCAACCAGGCCGGATCCGAAATCGTCCGAGAAGCAGCGCAGCAGGCCGCGCGAATACTTGGCGTCGGCTGCGAGTACCCGGTTTCCCGCCTGGTTCGCTGCACGTTCAGCGGCCACCAGGTTCGCGATGCCATCGATCGTCTGCGAATAGCGTTGCAAGCGGCCAGACCGGTACAGGAGCCGGCTTCGGCGCGCTTCAAGTCCCGGCACACCATCGATCAGCGCCGCGGCGGTCACGAAGCGATCCTTCGCCATGAGCCACGAGTAGGCGCGCTGGGCACGCTCGCCGGCCCGGACGTACCACTCCCAAGCCCGGGGGTCGCCCGCGCGCTCGAAGTGGAAGGCGACCTCGTCAGGACTCACCCTCGGTTGCGCTACCAGCGCGTCGCCGACGCGTTGATGCCAGAGTCGCCGCCGCGGCGACATGACCGCCTCGTAGAGCGCCTCCCGGGTCAATGCGTGAACAAAGCGGACGCGGGTTCCGTCCGGTGCGGCGTTGAGGAGTTGAGCGTCGATCGCACGCTCAACGATGGTCAGGAGAGCATCCTCATCGCTCCCCAGCACCCGCGCCCACAGATCGAGCGGGATGTCATGACCGATGACCGCGGCGACGCTCAACGGCTCGCGCGTTTCGTCGCCCAGCCGGGAGACGCGCGCATCGATGACCTGGCGCAGGAGCGACGGCACGACAATGCGATCAAGCTCACCAAGGCTCCAGGCACCGCCGTTCGGCCTCAGGAGATCCTCCTCCGCGAGCTCCCGCAAGAGCTCCACGACGAAAAACGGATTACCCTCCGCATGGCGCTCGAGATATGCAACGAGTCGGAATTCGTCCACCTCCGACATGGGGTAGTGCGCATGGACCAGGTTTCGCAAGTCTGGTGCCTGGATCGGATGCAGGTCCAGCCGCCGGCCGGCCGACTCGCGGATCAGTGAGGGCAACTGGTGATAGAGCGGCTGCATGCGCGTCAACTCGTCGCTCCGATAGGTCACCAGCACGAGCATCGGAATCGTCGCCAGGCTGGTGCCGAGAGAGCGCAGGAGCTCGATGCTGGCCTGATCGGCCCAGTGCAGATCTTCCAGCACGACAAGTGCCGGTCCCACCGAAGCCAGCGCCGCAAAGAACGCCTTCACCTGGGTGAACAGCGTGGCCTGACTCTCGATCTCTTCAATGCGGCCTGAGGCGAGAACGTCGGGCAACGCTGGCATCCCATCAGCCCGACGATACGTCGCTGATAGCTCCAACCAGGGTCCGTACGGTGGTGTAACGGTCAAATCGTAGCAATGGCCGATCAGGACACAAACGCCCGACCTGATCGCTTCGCCGACCAGATCCCGGGCCATGGAGGTCTTGCCGATGCCGGCCTCGCCGCTTACCACGACCAGGCCGCCATGCCCATCGCAAGCCGCTGCCAGGTCCTCACGAAGCTGACGCTGCTCAGCAGCGCGGCCAACGAGCGAGGATGGCTCCGCAGATGAGCCCGGGTTTTGGACTAAGCCTTGGGTCATGGTCACGCGCAGCAAGCAATTGCCGGGCTATCGTCAGTGGAACGGGTGCCGGCCGATTCCTTGATCTTAGCGTACGAGAAACGATGACGGATCCGGCTTTTGACGGAGGAGCCGATCACCTGGAACCGGGGATTCGGCGAACCTCCATCACGGTGCGAAGGAGCATAGTCAGGCGGATCCGATCGCCGACGTCGATCCCGGCGTCGACCGCCTCGTCCGGCAGTTGCGCCTGAAGGACCGTATCGCGGTCGTCATCGAGTGAATAGAAAACGCGGACATACGGCGATCCATGGATCGCGATCCGCTGCATCCCTTCGATTGTGGCCTCGATCTCCACCGATCAAATTCCCTACAACTACTCGCCCGCTCGACTTCTCGCCTGTTCGCCCAGTTCCTCGGCTTCCTCCGCCAACCGCTCATCCCGGCTCCGCGCGTAGACGAAGATCGCGATCGTAATCAGCAGCAGCGGACCGAGTGAGACGCAGGCAACGAGAGCGACGATGCCCTGCTCCTCCACCGACGCCTGCGAGATGTAGACAAGGGTCAGGACAGTAAGCGCCAGTAGCAGCGCGAGGGCCAGCAGTGCACCGGATTGCGTCACGCAGCCGCGCGCGTTCATGTTGATGTCAGGCGTCCCGAGCGGATCAGCCGGTTCGACTCGGGCGGCCGTCAGCGCATCGATGTCTCCGACACGAATGTATCCAAGGCGCCCGTACTGCAGTTTGACTCGCAGGAAATCGGCCGGCGCGTCGGGATCGTCGACCAGGTCTAGCTCGGACCCGGCCGGGATGATCTCGATCATGCGCGAGGCCGTGTCGGGCCGGTCGTAGACGCGCAGGCCCTCGGTTGCATGGAAAGCGTCGACCAGCGTCGCCCCGCATGCCGCACAGTAGTGATTCGTGACCGGGTTGAGCGCGCCACACTGCCCGCAGTAGATCAGGGGCGCCCGCTCGGCCGACTGCACCGGCTCCGCGCCCGACCCGGCCGCGGGCAGATTCATCGATCCGGTCCCCCGCTCCGGCTGCGGGACTTTCCCGGCCGGATCCGATTCCGGCACTTGCCACTTGTCTCGTTCGCTCCGCACAACGCTCCCCAATGCTGCTTCGGCCGCGCCAACTGTCCCTGTATAGCAAAGATTGCGTCACCTCAGGACCCTGTAACCACGGGACAAGGAAGTGCTGCGCGACTGGTTGCGCGTGATTTTGCATGGTCGGACGACCGTGCTAGACTACTCAAAACTATTCAATTCTGGGTAGTTGACCCGGTCCTTTGGCGGTCGGGCTAGTGTCGTTCTGTGCTGAATCTGACTGGTTGGAGCCGCATGACAACCTCCTCGCAAGGTCGAATCAACGAGCGCACAGGACGCACCCCCGCCGAACTGCCGATCCCGACTCTCGCCGACATCTTCGCCGCCAGGCAGATCGTCGACCGCTACCTGAAGCCAACTCCGCTGCTCTACTCGATCGCGCTTAGCGAACAGCTCGGCTTCGATCTCTACCTGAAGTGCGAGAACTTGCAACCGGTTGGCGCGTTCAAGGTGCGCGGCGGCATCTATCTGATGAGCCAGCTCGAGCCGGAATACCGCTCGGCTGGGGTTGTCACCGCTTCGACCGGCAATCACGGCCAGTCGATCGCCTACGCTGCCCGTGAATTCGGTGTCAAGGCAACGATCTACATGCCGGAGCAGGCCAATCCGGTCAAGGTCGCCTCGATGCGGCGGCTGGGCGCGGATATCGTCTTCCACGGCAAGGACTTCGACGAAAGCCGCCAGCGCGCCGAAGAGGACGCCACGGCGAGCGGCCGGTACTTCATCCAGTCGGCCAATGACGACCGGCTCGTGACCGGAGTCGGCACCTACACCCTCGAAATCATGCAGGACCTTCCCCGCCTCGATGTCCTGTTGGTACCCGTTGGCGCCGGAAGCGGCGTGTGTGGCGGATTGATTGCCGGGAAAGGGGTCAATCCATCGCTCGCCGTCTACGGCGTTCAGGCGGAAGGAGCGGCGGTGGTCGCGGATTCCTGGCGGGATCGCGCGTTGCACCAGTACGCGTCCGTCGACACGTTCGCGGAAGGGTTGGCTACCCGGGTCGCGTTCGAGTATCCAGCCCGGATCATGTGGGACCGCATCGACGGTTTTGTGCTCGTCAGTGATGACGAGATGCGCGCCGCGATGCTGACGCTCATGGAATCGGCCTGGGTCGTTGCGGAAGGCGCGGGCGCGGCTGCCACGGCAGCGGCATTCAAGATGCGCGCCGAGTTGCAGGGGAAGACTGTCTGTTGCGTCGTCAGCGGTGGTAATGTCCCACTGTCAGGACTGCGCGACGCATTGGCAAAGGGGATGGCCGGTGGCGCGATTCGTTGATTGGCTGAGTGGGCGAGGACGTCCAGACGGGCACAGCAGCGTCATCCTGCAGTTCGCCCGCGAAGTCGTCGAACGCCGGAGATCGATGCAGGGAGCGCTGAACGAGGTGCGGCATCCGGCCGTGCTCGATTCGCTCTCGGACGACGATTTTCGCGCCCTCGACGACATCATCGCCGAGAATGCCGAGCAGCATCAGGAATTCGCGATCATTCTTGCCCGGCTGGCTCATGCCGCAGCCCGGGCCAAGGGCTTCGACCGGCAAATCGTCGACGCGGCAATCCGGCTCGATAGCCTGCTACCACTCGACGATCCAAGCCGGGAACGCGACCAACTCCTGAGGGACGCCTACATCGTTGCCCAGAAAGCAGGGTACGCCCGTGGAGGGCGGGTCACGCTGGCGCGCCTCGCCGACCGGGCGCTCGACAGCGACGACCTTGAGCGAGCCCGCAAGCTCTTCAGCCAGCAGCTCGAAATCGGCGATGAGTCGACCGACTCGCGGGTCGAGGTCGATTCGGCGATCTCGTGCGGCGACATTCTCCGGCGCGAGGGCGACATCCTCGGCGCACAGGCGATGTACCGCCGGGCCAGTCGTTCCGGGATGCGGCTCGATTACCACCACGGCGTCGCCGAGGCGCTGGTCCGCCAGATCGACCTGGTCGACGCCGGCACGAGTCTCGAGACAGTCGCACAAATGCAGCGCCAAGCGCTCGACGCGGCCGAGCGCACGACCGACCTCGGGCTGCAGTCCCGGATCCTGCTGATGCATGCCGAGACGTTGACCCGGCTTGGGAGGACCGAAGACGTCGCGCCGGTCCTGGCCGACGGGGTTGAGATCGCGCGGGATATTGGCGATCTCTCCCTCGAAAGCCGGTGCTTGCAGGCCCTGGTCGATGTCGAGGACCAGCTCGGCCGTGAAGAGATGGTGGCCGACCACCTCGCCGACTGGCTGGAGCTCGAGGAGCGACTCGGCAACCGGACGGCGGCGGGTTCGATCGCTACCCGGCTGGGCATGACGCTGCTGCGGATCAATGAGCCGCAGCACGCCGTCGATGCCTTCACCCGGGCGCGGTCGATGGCGACCACCCTGCGCGATCCTGACCTGGAGCAGCAGGCCTTCGGCGGTCTCGGCGTGGCGCACGCACAACTGAATGAGCCGTCCAAGGCGATCGACAACCTGATGAAAGCCCTCGAGGTCGCGCGACACGCGGCCGACATCGAGGGTGAAGCGCGCTGGCTCGCCACGATTGCGCAGACATTGATGCAGTATGGGCAGACGAACGAGGCCATTCGCGCAGTCAACGATGCGCTCGCGATCACACGGCGGATGCCCGACGAGTCGTTGCAGGCCGATCTGCTGACGATGCTTGGGCAGCTTTATCTGAAGCAGGACCAAGCGCCGCGCGCCCGCGAGTCCTTCACCCGGGCGCTCGAGATCTACAAACGGACCGGACCGCGCGCCGAGGAGATGCGTGTGCTCGTCTCGCTCGGTCAGCTGGCGGCGGCCGGGCGCCAGAGCGCGCTGGCCATCTCGCAATACGAGCAGGCGCTGGCGATTGCCAATGAGACGGGCGATCGACTCGCCCAGGCGCGCTTGCATGGTCGCGTCGGTCAACTGCTCCAGGCGCAGCGAGACACGATCGGCGCGCTCGAGCACTACCGGCGCGCCGTCGATGCGGCCGAGGCGATCGATCACCGTGGCCTGATGGAGCGGAGCCTGATGGCGCTGGCGACGGCCCAGCACACGATCAACGACCCGGCAGCGATGAGCACCTATCGCCGTGTCCTGACCATGGTCCAGGAATCGGGCCGGCCCGATCGCGAGGCGATGATCCACTACAACATGGGCCTGCTCGATGTCGCCGAAGGGGACAACAACGCCGGCCTCAAGCACCTTTACCGTGCGTCGGACATCCTCGCCGACGCCGACATGCTCGACACCGAACTCGGCGACGCAGTCGAGGATGCAATCGTCGCATCCGGTGGCCATACCCTCGCCCGCGTCACTCACGCCTCCCGCGATCGCTACGAGGATGAGTACGACGAGGACGAATATGAGCGCGATGACGAACGTTGGGAGCCCGGCGAGACCTGGCGCGAGTACGGCGATCAGCTCGAATATCCGCCGGACGAGCTCTACGGCGAATCCACGTTGCCACCTCAATAATCTCCCGGGGAATTGACTGTACGTACACTCAGCGGTACGCTTGACCCGAAGTCACGCCTGCCTGTCGTGGACCGATCCAGTACGCCGGGGCGGGCGCCTGCCTACGCTCCGGAGGATCCACGGTGGCAACCGAACTGCAATCACGGGACAACGTCCTGCTCGTCACCGCGCCTACGCCTGATCCCCGCGCCGGGCTGATTCTCAATACCTATCTGGATGTCGACCGGTTGATCGGGTTCGCCCAACCGACGTTCTGGTCGGATCGCGGTATGGAGATCGCCAAACGCGCCCTCGACGCGGCGCACAGCGCGCTGGTCAACGGTCGGTATCTGGCCGACCTGTCGGTTGCCGGTCGGTTGCAGCGGGCGCTCACTGCGGCAAACGACGCGGTGATCGACGCAAACCATGCCTGTACCGGAAACGACCATGAGCGTCGTGTCGGGGTTGGCATGGCGCTTTGCCTGCGCTCGGACCGGACTGCGATGTTGGCCCTTGTGCCGCCGGTGCAGGCAATTCTCTTCCAGGGCGCCGGCCCGATTTGGAACCCGCGCCGGGAGTCATGGATCGGGGACGATCCCGGACTGCCGGGTTCGCCGCTCGGCTGGGCGCCGGAGGTGTCGCCGACACTGGTTTCAACCGTTGTCGAGCATGCGGATGAGATCCTGCTGACGACGACTCACGTTGCCGCGCGGATAGCCGAGCGGGAAGATCTGCCGCATTCGGCGGCGGCCATCTCCGACCAGATCGCGATCCTCACCCAGGGCATCGATCCGCTCGAGATCGTCGCGCTCTCGACCAGGTTCGAACCGGCAACTGTCAGCGGCAGCATCCGCGCCATGACGCAGCAAGCCTTCGGCCTCGTCGACCGCCGCGCCCGCGCAGTCTGGTCGGCCCTCCGCACCCCGGCATGACTCGCACACCGGACGTAACGCGGCTCAATTTGTCGTAGCGCGCGGCCGCTGCGCCGCGCTGTGGCTGCGCGCTACGACGGTCTCGCCGGAAGACCGGTTTCACATCGACACGGATCGCCCGGCAACGAATACGGGGCACGGCGGCCCCGTTCTACGTGGGGACCTTGGAGAAGATTCACGGCAAACAGGAGGCCGGGCGGAACATTCCGCCCGGCCCTGTTTTTCCCGTCTGGAACCGGCTACTTCTCGAAGAAGGCCTTGTTCAGCGGGATGAAGTTTGCCCACTGCTCCGGCACGTCATCCTCGAAGAAGATGGCCTCGACCGGGCAGACCTCGGCGCAGACGCCACAGTCAATGCACTCATCCGGGTTGATGAAGTACTGGTCGGCTTCATCGGTCGAATGAATGCAGTCGACCGGACAGACCTCGACGCATGAGGCGTCCTTCGTGCCAATGCACGGCTGGGTGATGACATAGGTCATCGCTCGTTCCTCCTCCCACGTGGTGGGAAGACCCGTTTTGGGTAAGAACTGCGCTGGGCCCACTGATTCGCAATCAACGCTCGCCGTCGGCGAGCTTGCAGGCCTTGTGAGTATAGCAACGGGTCCCGCGGCCCTGTCATTGTGCTCCCGGCACGACCTCAAGAATTCCGTCAATCTGAGACGGCGGCCCAAAGGTGGACCGCCGTGCGCCTGTATTCGAATTACTGCGGCGCTAACGCAGGCCGAGGGTGGTCCAGGGGTTCGGCATCTGGCCGACCGGGATCTCGATCAGTGTCGGCTCGTTGGCCTTGATCGACTCCTCGATTGCCGTCTGCAAGCCCTCGGCCGTCTCGGTTCGGCGGCCGACCACGCCGAAGGACTCGGCGAGCTTGACGTAGTCCGGATTCCGGAGCGACGAAGCGATCTCGCGACCGCCCATGTCGACCTGCTGGATCCGTTTGACATTGCCGTAGGCGGAGTCGTTGAAGACGAGGGCAATCGCCGGGATCTCGTGCTGGGCCATGGTCGCCAGCTCATTGAGCGCGAAACCGAAGCCGCCGTCACCATTGATCGAGACCACCGGGCTATCCGGCTTGCCGACCTTGACTCCGAGCGACGTACAAAAGCCCCATCCCAGGGTGCCCTGGTAGCCGGGCGTGATGTAGGTATTCGGCTGGTAGATCGGCATGGCGAAGTTGGACCAGTAGGCGATCTGCGTCATCTCGCCGACGATCACGCCATCGTCCGGCAGCGCGTGCCGGATCGCTTGACCAAAGCCGGCCTGCGGCATGACGCTGTTGATCCGCTCGGTGACGTGGCGCTTGAGCTCCTCGAACTCCGCCTTTCGCGACGGCCGCTCGCCGACCATTTGCTCGAGCAGGTCGATCAGCGCGGCCAGACCGGCCTTGGCGTCACCGACCATCTCGACGGCCGGCTTGACATCGCGGTGGATCTCTTCGGCATCGATGTCGATGCGAAGAATCGTCGTCTCCGGGTGCATCGGCCGCGGCTGGCTGAGGTTGTCAAGGAAGCGCGTGCCGACGACGAGGGCGACATCCGCCTTCGGCCGCAGCTCGAGCTCGGCGACCTGGTTCATGGCCAGGTAATGGCGGTCAGAGATCGCACCCTTGCCGTTAGCGCTCATCACAACCGGCGCCTGGAGCAGTTCAGCCAGGCGGACAAGCTCATCCCACGCCTTGCCGCGAAGCACGCCGCCGCCGGCGTAGATCAGCAGGTTCTTCGCCCCGGCCAGGTGCTGTGCCGCCTTTTCGAGCCGCGAGGCATCGGGATTGAGAAGCACCCGTCCGGCCGACGGACCGACCAGCGCGATCTCATCCTCGGCGAAGAGCGTATCCGGAGGGACCTCGATCTCGACCGGCCGCATCCGGCCCGACCGCAGCTCGGCGAAGGCCTTGCTGACCAGTCCCGGAATCTCGCCCGGTGTCATCGCCCGCTCGGCGCTCTTCGTGATGTGGCGGATCATGCCGAGCTGGTCGTGGATCTCGTGGAGCAGACCCCGGCCATGATCGATCAGTTCGGACCTGATCTGACCGGTCACGCAGAGGACCGGCGAGTTGCAGGCATAGGCGGTGGAAAGCGCCGCCGCGGCATTGAGCAACCCCGGTCCCGGTACGACGACGCAGACACCCTCGCGACCACTGACCCGGGCGTAGCCATCGGCCATATACGCCGTGGCCTGCTCGTGCCGGGTGTGGATGACGCGGAGCTTCTCCTGTCGGGCCCAGAGGGCGTTGAAGAAGCCGTCGAGTTGGACGCCCGGGAGACCGAAGAGGGTATCGACGCCGTTTCGGATCAGCATTTCGGCCAGTGCGTCTCCACCGGTCATGCGCTGCGTCGTTGCTGCGACATCGGATCGATCAACGGTGGAACTGACTGCCATGAACTCGCCTCACTTAAACCAATACGGGTCGATTTCCCGACAGGGCATTGTACCCGCTACACAATGCCCGGATGACTGCCACGCTGCTTTCAGGATGCCAACCGGTTGTACTTCTCCATCAGCTCGCGGACCCGGTCGAGCGGCACCGCGTGCGACGTGCGGCCATTGACGCCGGTCACAGTCGTGGCCATGCAGAGGGCGTTGACGATCGCCTCTTCGGTGGCATCGGCCGCGGCTTCGAAGAGCGGCGACATCGCGTCCGGCTGCAGGCTCTGGACGCCGAACGGTGCATACG
>DASQCG010000019.1:0-6995 GCA_035634825.1 Thermomicrobiales bacterium
GAACGGGCACGATGCCCGCGCCGAGCATGCGGCGTCGACCGTGCTTGCCGAGAAGGCCATTATCGAGGCCCGACAGCAACTCGCGGCCTATCCTGAGTCGGTCCGCGGCCAGTTCGAAGGCATGCTCCAGGCGGCGCGTGCGGCCTACTTCCTCCAGGAAGAGCACAACTTCTACATCGACCAGCAGATGGTCGCCCTGACCCGCCTACTCTTTCTGAAGCTGGGCGAGCGGCTCGTCAGCGAGGGCGCACTGGTCGAAGCCGGGGACATCTTCATGCTCTCGGTCGACGAGGTGAAGGCCGCCGTCCTCGGCGACCGGGGATCAGCCCGCGGGATCGTGCCAGAGCGAATGCTGGAGCTGATCGATGCCGCGCGGGAGACGCCGCCTCCGTTCATCGGACCGGCTCCGGCAGGACCGCCGCCGGGCGACAACCCGATCGAGCGGGCCATGGCGCGATTCTTCGGTGGTCCGCCCCAGCAGTCCGATGACCCGAACCAGCTCAAGGGCAATCCGGGCTCCCGCGGCACGGCCCGTGGCGTGGCCCGCGTCGTCCAGAGCCTCGATGAGGCCAAGGCCCTGCAGCCCGGCGAGATCCTGGTCACGGTCACGACCATGCCGGCCTGGACGCCCCTGTTCGGCACGGCCGCGGCGGTCGTCACCGAGACCGGCGGTGCGCTCAGCCACTGCGCGATCGTCGCCCGCGAGTACGGCATCCCGGCGGTGGTCGGTGCTTTCGGCGCCACCCGCGCGATCACGACCGGTCAGACGATCTCCGTCGACGGAACCAGCGGCCTGATCACGATCGAGACCGAGTAACCAACACTTCTTTCCAGCCAAACGGCCCCTCCACCAGCCAGGAGGGGCCGTTCTCGTTGCCATCGTGGTGGGATAATCGAGATATCCACCTTTGCAATGGCGCTCGGCTTGAATTGAACGCGAGGGGCCGGCCAGCATGCGACCCCTAACCCGGTACGCCAGGAGCGGAGATACGCACATCGCGTATCAAGTCGTCGGGGATGGCCCGCTGGACCTCGTCTTCGTCATGGGTTGGGTATCCAACCTCGATTACCTGTGGGAGGGGCCGAGTGCCCGATTCCTGACCCGCTTGGCCTCGTTTTCGCGCCTGATCCTGTTCGACAAGCGCGGCACCGGACTGTCGGATCGGGTTGCCGAGCTGCCCTCGATCGAACAGCGTATGGACGACGTCCGGGCAGTGATGGATGCCGCCGGCTCCGAGCGTGCTGCCCTCCTCGGCATCTCGGAGGGTGGGGCGATGTGCGCTGTCTTTGCCGGCACGTATCCCGAACGGACGTCCGCGCTCGTGCTCTACGGCGCCTATGCCAAGCGCTTGCGCACGCATGACTACCCCTGGGCTCCGACCGAGGAACAACGGGCCGAGATCCTGCGTCGGATCGAGCAGGATTGGGGTGGCCCCGTGAACATCGATCTGCTGGCGCCGAGCGTGGCCAACGACGAGCATTTCCGGCAATGGTGGGCGACGTACCTCCAGCGCAGCGCGAGTCCGGGCGCCGCCGCGACGCTATCGCGCACGAACAGCCAGATCGATATCCGGCATGTTCTGCCCGCAATCCGCGTCCCGACACTGATCATCCACCGTAGCGGCGACGAGAACATCCCGATCGGAGGCGCACGGTACATGGCCGAGCACATTCCCGGTGCGCGGCTGGTCGAGCTGCCGGGCATTGATCATCTCGTCTTCGCCGGAAATCAGGAGGATGTGCTGGGCGAGATCGAGCAGTTCCTGACGGGAGTCCGCCCCATTGCGGAGCCGGATAGCGTGCTGGCGACGATCCTGCTGACTGAGATCGTCGGAGCGGTGGCCGTCGCGGCACGACTTGGAGCACGAGCCTGGGCCGAGGCACTCGACGCGCACGAACGCATGATGCGGGATGAGATCGCGCGGTTCCGGGGTCGGGAGGTCAGCACAACGGCGGCAGGAGTCGTCGCGACCTTCGATGGACCGGCCCGCGCCGTTCGCTGCGCGGCGTCAATCGTCGAACAGGCCCGAGGCGCCGGCCTCGATGTCCGGGCCGGGCTGCACACGGGCGAGTGCGAAGTCATGGACGGCGAGGTTCGCGGCGTCGCGTCTCATATCGCGGCCCAGATCCTGGTGCAGGCCGAGCGAGGCACGGTGGTCGTCTCCAGTACAATCCCCGACCTGTTAGCCGGATCCGGGATCACCTTCCACCTGCTCGACCAGAGCGTGCCAACCGGCACCGGCCGGAGCCTGCGCTTGTACCAGGTCCTGACGACGCGTGATCCAGGAGAGGCGTCCGGGCGGGGAAGCGCGGCCCCGGCTGCACGTGGGGCGCTGACCCCGCGAGAGCTTGAAGTGGCCCGGCTGGTCGCGCTCGGGCAGTCCAATCGCCAGATCGCGGACGCGCTCTTCATTTCGGCCGCCACGGTTGAACGACACGTGGCCAACATCTTCACCAAGCTCGATCTCCGCTCCCGCACCCAGCTCGGCATCTGGGTGGCTGAGCATGGGTTGATCGCGCCTGATCAATCCTGACGTGTCGCCCGGTATCGATTCAGAGGCCCGCCTCGCGCCTGACGCCAGGAACAGGAACGACGGTATCCGATGCTGCATTCGACGGCCGGGACTTCGTTACAATGGGCGCTATTGCCGGTGACAACTCGAGGAGCGGGAGCTCATGCACGCGACCGTCACAACCTGGTGCCTGCGCAATCCGCCGCGTGATGTCGCCGAATTCGACCGCCGGGTTCGCACCCTCATGAAAGGCGGTATCGAGCTCGGACGCCAGATCGGCGTGGTCGATGTCCTGATCATCGAGTTCGACCCGAACATGCTCCTGATCGTCAGCCTATACGAGACCCTCGACGAGGCGGTCGATGCCGGACCGCACGTGCTCCACTACGTCGATGAAGGCTTCGCTGATCAGCTCGAGCTGATCAGCCGGGCCGAGGGCCAAGCCTTCGAGACAGCCCAGTTCGCGCCGATCGATCGCGATGAGGCGCAGCAGTGGCGGCTTGAAGCGACGCAAATGTACGGCAACGCCTCGACCTGGCATCTCGATCCGTCGATTCGCGCGCCCGACGCCTTCGAGGCGTATGCCAGTAGGCTCATGGCAGAGTCATTCCCGACTCTGCAGAGCCTCGCACTGCTCGATGCATTTGGCGTGCGCGTCAGCAATGACACGTTATTTGTCCTCCGGTTGTGCAGCGACCCAGCCGTATTCGACGCCATCTACAGCGAAGAAGCGATGGCGGCCGGACGGGATTTGAGTGAAGGGAAAATCTCCCTGGTCGAGCAGAGCACTGGCCGCGCCTTCGACGCCGTATCCATCTTCAGCAAGTAAATCCGGCGCTCCTCCGCCAGGAATCGGTCATTTGCCGACGGGATAATTGCTTGCGGTGACATCCAGTCAAGAGTAGGATGGGCAAACCGCCATATTTTCGGTGACGGGCGAAGAACGCAGGGAGAAAGTCATGTTGCTTCGACGCGTTTTCGTTATTCCCGTACTCGTCACGCTCTTTTTGATCGGTGCGCCGCTGTGGGCCGTGGCCAAACAAGCAACGCCCATGCCCATGCCCGGGACCGTCATCGCCAGCGGATTGACCAATCCGCGCGATTTCACCTGGGGCGCAGACGGTACGCTCTACGTAGCGCTGGCTGGCTCGGGCGGCAGTAACCCGGCCACGGAGGACTCGCCGGCGAACTCTGCGATTGGCCCCTTCATGGGCGGATCGACCGGCGCACTGGTCCGGATCGAAAACGGCTGCCCGACCGCCGTCGTGACCGGCCTGCCATCGGTAGCAGATGGCATCGGTAGCGTGCTCGGCGCAGAAGACGTCGCAATCCTCGGCGACCATCTGTATGTCTCGTCGGACGGTGGTGGAGCGGCACACGGTAACGCCGATGCTCCGAGCGGCATCTACCGCGCCCTGGCCGATGGCACCTTCCAGCTCGTGGCCGATCTCTCCGCCTGGCTGCGCGCCAACCCGGCGAAGATTGGCACGACGTTCCCGGATTATGACCCGGACGCTGACGGTTACCGGATGGTCGGCGACGATTCGGCCGGCCTGCTCTGGGTTCTCGAGCCGAATTCCGGCGGTCTGCTGTCCATAACGCCGGACGGCACGATCACTCGCGTGGCCGATCTCTCCGATGGTCACCCGGTTCCCTCGGCGCTCGCGCTGGCGCCGGGTGGTGGCGTCTATATCGGCAACCTGACCGCGGCGCCGTTCCCGGATGGCTCGGCCAAGGTGATCAAGGTCATGCCCGATGGCACCGTGAGCGACGTCTGGACCGGACTGACCACGGTCACCGGACTGGCGGTCGCCTCGGACGGCACCCTCTACGCGCTCGAAATGTCGACCGGCAACACCGATCAGCCGCCATTCCTGCAGCCTGGATCGGGCAAGATCCTGCGCATGACCGGCGCCGATAGCTCGGAAGAGGTTGCCAGCGGTCTGATGTTCCCGGTCTCGCTCAATATCGGGCCGGACAACGCCTTCTACGTCTCGATGCCGGCGATCGGCGCGAATGACGGCTCCGGCTCGATCGTCCGGATCGAGAGCGGCATGGCCGGCACGCCGATGGCAGGGATGACGGAAGCCCCGGCCTCCTGCAGCCCAATCCCGGAGACCATGGCGACCCCGGGCGCCACTCCAATGGCCTCCCCAAGCTCGTAATCGACGGTCTTCAACCAACCACCGGGGCCGCGCACGTTGTTGCGCGGCCCCTCTGCTTGCCACGTCCCGAGCATCGATGCGGACTTTATGCGGGCGATCCTCGGTAACGGTGCACGCCGGACACACATCCAGGTCATTGTCGAGGGCGTTGATCTCCACGTATTGAAAGGCGATGGGATGTCAGTAGTCGTCCGCTTGATCGTGCGTGTCGCCACGCTGACGATCCCGCCCCAGGACATCAACGGGCGGCCAGTTTTGCGGATCATGCAGCTGGAGTCGCCGGAAAATTGATCAATGCCCGAAGACGGGCGCAGGAAGGGAGGACGTTATGCAGTGGGTAACCCGCGCGCGACCGAAGGTGGACCGTATCGCCTGCCCGTGGTTGATCGGGCGGTTCGTTGATCCGGAAGCCGAGTTTCTCTACGTTCCGGCGGACGAAGTCATCGCGGTGGCTGAGCGCACCGGCGCGATCCCGTACGACGTGCCCGGCGTTGAGCTCGGGCATCACGGGCCGGAGTGCTCGTTCGACGCGATCCTGAAGAAGTACCAGCTCACGGACCCGGCTCTCCTGCAGCTCGCACGCATCGTCCGGGGAGCAGACACCACCGACAAGGACCTCACCCCGGAATCCCGGGGGCTGGAAGCGATTGCCGATGGGTTCCGGCGCCTCTTCGACGACGACCACGAGCAATTGGCCGCTGAGTCAATTGTCTACGACGCCTTGTACGCCTTCTGTCAGGCAGATGCGAGCGACCAGTAGCCGCTCGGCTCCGCCGCCTCGCGGTCAACCAGCACGGTTTCGGCGCTGCTGGACGGCTTTGGCGAGGTCCCTGAGGATGGGGACGGTCATGTCCCAGCCCAGGCAGGCGTCGGTGATGCTCTGGCCCTCGACCAGGTGGTGCGGATCACCCAGCTCCTGGCGACCGTCGACCAGGAAGCTCTCGAGCATGACGCCGATGATGCCCCGCTCGCCCGCGGCCACCTCCTCGGCGATCACCTGCGCGACGGCCGGCTGGCGGCGGTAGTCCTTCTCGCTGTTGCCATGGCTGGCGTCGATCATCACCCGCGCCGGCATCCCGCTGGACCGGATCATGCCGAGCGTCTTCTGGACATGCTCGGTATCGTAGTTCGGGCCGCTCTTGCCGCCGCGCAGGATCACGTGCGTGTCCCGGTTGCCGCGTGTGACGACGATCGCCGCCAACCCCTGTTCGGTGACGCTCATAAACTGGTGGGGATACGAGGCCGCCTGCATCGCGTCGATCGCCATCTGAATCCCGCCGCCGGTGCCGTTCTTGAAGCCGACCGGCATCGAGAGGCCGGAGGTCAGGTTGCGATGAACCTGGCTCTCGGTCGTGCGTGCGCCGATCGCACCCCAGCTGACCGCATCGGCGATGAACTGCGGCGTGATCGGGTCGAGGAACTCGGTCCCGGCCGGCAGCCCTTCGGCGATCACGTCGAGTAACAGCTGCCGGGCGAGATACAGCCCCTCGTTGACGGCAAAGCTGCCATCGAGATTGGGATCGTTGATCAGCCCCTTCCAGCCGACGGTCGTGCGCGGCTTCTCGAAATAGACCCGCATCACGATCCGGAGGTCGTCCCTCAGCTCATCGGCCAGCGGCTTGAGCCGGCGGGCATACTCGAGCGCCGCCTCGGTGTCATGCACGGAGCACGGCCCGACCACGACGATCAGCCTGTCCTCCCGGCCGTCCAGGATCCGGCGCATCTCCTGCCGGGTCTGGTGGACCAGGACGGCGCCTTCGGCCGGGAGGGGCAACTGCTCCATCAGGATCGCCGGCGGAACCAGCGGCCGGATCCCGGCGATGCGCAGGTTGCTCGTGACCGGGGCAGCCGAGGA
Source organism: Thermomicrobiales bacterium (assembly GCA_035634825.1). Classification (GTDB taxonomy): domain Bacteria; phylum Chloroflexota; class Chloroflexia; order Thermomicrobiales; family UBA6265; genus DASQCG01. Next base: position 6,534 of record DASQCG010000019.1, read on the forward strand.
GGTGGCGCACATGACCTGGGTCACGCCCGGCAATGCCGAGAGGTCCGGCGCCAGCTCGTCGGCATTGTCTCCCGTGACCTGGATGATGGCGGGGTCGGTCCCGGCGTAGAGCGTCGTATCGAGGCCGGCCTCCCGCGCGCGATCGCGGACGGCCGCCACCGCCCCATCCGACGTACCCGAATCCATTACCACCAGCATTGTGCGATTCCTCTCAAGGCCAACAAGTTCAATGAGGCATATTTTCGTTCCATGGATGCCGTTCCGTCAGCCTCATTTCGCGAGCACCCATCAATAATCGGGTAAAGTGAATCCTTAGGGCTCACGCGTTGGGGAGAACGCAATGGCAGAGGCAGAGTCGAACGAGGTCAACGGCCAAGGCGTGACGATCAGCGTCTCGCTGCGGATCGAGCCGGGACGTGAGTCGGAATTCGACGAATACCTGGCCGGCATCACCCAGGCTGC
>DASQCG010000020.1:0-9384 GCA_035634825.1 Thermomicrobiales bacterium
GCGATCAGGTCGGCGTAACGCTGCCGGTAGCGAATCTCGCGGTCGCGCAGACCCTTGCGCTTTTCCGGTGGCGCGTTGAGCGCCTTGGTCAGGAGCGAGAATGTCTGGACTCTCAGCGAGATCTCACCGGTGCGGGTCCGGAAGAGCGTGCCGGTCGCCTCGACGAAGTCTCCGAGGTCGACAAGCGTGCTGAAGTCGGCATGAGCCTGCTCCCCGACGTCATTGAGACGTACGTAGAGCTGGAGGTCTCCGTACCCGTCGCGGATGTGGCTGAAGAGTGTCTTGCCCATATCCCGGAAGGAGACGACGCGACCCGCGACGGTGATAGGCTCCTGATCTTCAGTCGGCTGATCTCCCGCGCCCGATTCGATCCCATCGAATCGGGCGATTGCCTCGGCCGTGGTGTGCGTACGCTTCGAGCGCGGCGAATAGGGGTTAAGGCCGCGGTCGCGGAGGGTGTCCGCCTTTTGGCGGCGGATGTCCTGAAGGTCTGAGAGCTCCATCTGGGTCGCTCCAAGGGATGTGAGTCGAGGCAAAAAAAGAACCGCCGGGCGTTCGCACCCGGCGGTATCGGTTTCGATCGCTGGTTGCGTAGCTAGGCGACGTTGACCACAGTGTAGACGATCTGGCCGCCCGGGGTTTCGACCGTGGCCGAATCGCCCGGGTGGCGACCCATCAGGGCTCTGCCAACCGGCGAGTCGGTCGAGATCGAACCCGCACGCGTATCAGCCTCGGCCGGATCGACCAGGGTCCAGGAGGCTTCCTCGCCATCCGAGTCCACGATCGTCACGACCGAGCCGAGGTGAATTGATCCGTCTTGGCTTGGCTCGATCGGTTCGGCCGTCGCCAGGAGGTATTCCAGCTCCTGGATGCGCCGATCAGTCATGACGAGGTCCTCCTTGAGGTCCTCGTACTCGCTGTTATCCGAGATATCGCCGTCTTCGTTGGAATCTTCGAGGCGATCTGCGAGTTCGCGACGCTTCACGTCACGAAGGAACGCCAGCTCGTCTTCGAGTCGCGATCGTCCCGCCGACGTCAGTTGAACCGCGCCGTCACGCATGTCTGGTACTCCGTTTCCAATGCTGCTCCACTCGGAGCGCACACACCGATGTGTGCTTCAAGGTTTCCCGGCGCGCGAACCGCAACATGCATAGCCGGGACACCAGGATTCGACATATAAGAAAAAGCCGAAGGCGGGTGCCCTCAGCCCATTGTCGCGCGAGATGAGTATAGTCCCGCCGGCGGAAAGAGTCGACTATGCATTTTTCTCATTTGAATCAGGCGAATGTACTTTCTCGCGTTGATTGCGCACACGAGTGGTCCGAGCGTGCGTCTCGGAGGCTACCATTGGCCCTTCTTTTCTATTGACGCCCGAACATAAAGTTCGGTAGGATTCGTATGCCATTGCGGAATGGCGTGCGCCCTCTTGTGCTCGATTCCCTGTGAATCGGCCGGCGCACCAAGACCCAGCGAAGGGAGCGGCGTTGAACGCCGGAAGCAGTCCTAGTTATTCGACCAGGGCGCGTCCTCTTGCCGCAGACTGGGGTCCTCTGAGCTAAGCCTCACTCGCCACCGTCTGACAGCATCCGAGGGACGCGCCGAAAACGGCACCTCGGATTTTTGTTGTCCAGAAAGGCGGTGGCTCATGTCCAACCGTGTCCGCTACTACATCACGGAGAGCGATGATCGGCCGATTGTGCGCAGTGTCCCGGTGACAGTCAGCACGCAGCCGGCAAACGATCTCATGGTGTTCGAGAAGAAGAACGACATCGCTGAAAAGGATCGAATGTCGACCCGGTTGCCGGTCGGCCGCATCGTCAAGGTGCTGCGCAAGCCGTCGCATTCGACCCACTCCTAGCCCGGGCGCTTGTCCGTGGAGGGAGCAACGCTGTCCACGGCATCTCCTGAGGCGATCCTCGATCGGCTGCGTTCTGCCATAGACCAGCAGGATGGCGAGTTGGCGCGCGCGCTTGCTCGACAACTCCTCGATGAAGATGCCGCGGAGCTTTTTGAGGGCCTGGATCGAACAGAGATCCGGGCCCTCGCCGCGCTGCTCGGCGATGAGACGCTGGCCGATCTCCTGAGTCAGCTCGACGAGCACGACGCGGCCGACATCCTCGAGCAGCTCCCGGTCGAGCACGCGGCCGACGTGCTCGAAGAGATCGACCCGGACGACGCGGCCGACATCATCGTCCAGGTCGATCCGGACTTCTCCGAAGACATCCTGGTCGCGATGGAACCGTCCGACGCGGCGGAAATTCGCGAGCTGATGGCCTACCGCCCGGATACCGCGGGCGGCATCATGACCCCCGAGTTCGTGGCGATGGAGCCGGGCCTGCGCGCGGATCGGGCGATTGCCGCGCTGCGGAAGGTCGCCGAAGAGGCCGAGACCATCTACTACGTCTACATCACCGATCCGGAGGAGCATCTGCTCGGGGTGCTCTCGCTGCATCGCCTCGTGCTGAGCCGCCCGGACGCGTTGGTCGAGCAGCTGATGTTCCCCGATCCGGTCCGGGTCAATGTCAACGACGACCAGGAGTACGTCGCGCGGTTGCTGACGGAGCGTAATTTCCTGGCCATCCCGGTCGTGGACGACGAGAACCGGTTGATGGGGATCGTCACCGCGGACGATGTGGCGGATGTCCTCGAAGACGAAGCGACTGAGGACATCGAACGACTCGGTGGGTCCGCCCCGTTGTCCGAACCGTACCTGCGCGCCTCCCCGGCGTTGCTTTTCCGGAAGCGGATCGTCTGGCTGCTGGTCCTGTTCATGGCCCAATTCGTGACGCTCGAGGTCTACGATCATTACAAGGGCGTGCTCAAGGAACAACTCGTCCTGGCCATGTTCGTGCCCATCCTGATCGGAACCGGTGGAAATGTCGGTTCGCAGACCGTCACGACGATCATCCGCGCGATGGCGGTCGGCGAGGCGGCGCCACGCCACTTCGTCCGGATCCTGGGCAAGGAGATCGCCACCGCGCTCGGGTTGGGCGTGGTTATGGGTACGTTGATGTTCGCGCGCGGGGCGATCACCGATGGGCGTGAATTTGGCCTCACCGTCGGGCTGACGGTCGGCGTGCTGATCATCTGGGCGGCCACGGTTGGGGCGATGCTGCCGTTGATCCTCAGCAAGCTGCGAGTGGATCCAGCGGTCGTCTCGGCGCCATTCATCAGCAGCCTGGTCGATGCCACCGGCCTCGTTATCTATTTCACGGTTGCCGGCCTGATTCTCCACGTCGGGTAGACCTGTTTGTACAGTCGCGGTATCCTGATCGGCGTTGTTGACTTCATGTCACGATCAGATTCAGGAACCCGCACATGTCCGATACCCTCATCGCCGTCATCCCTCGCTCGCGCCTCAGTGCCACCTTGACCGCTTTCCATCGCAATGGATATGGACATGTCACGCGGGTGCTGGATCCGGAGCGGGCGCCGGTGGCGCATCAACTTGGTCGGGCCGGGGTACACGAAAGCCGAATCGCGAGCGCGGAGCTGGTGGACGCGGTAGTGCTGTTTGTTCCGGCGCCGAAGCGGACTGCCGACGCTGCCGCGCTTGCCGTCGCACATGGCGCGACCGATGCCGAGGTTGTCAGCTGCGGCACGCCGGTCTCCGCGGCAGTCGTCCCTGGGCTGATCAGCTTTGCCGGGCATCGGCGCGGACGCCGCTCCGAGCGGCGCGCGCCAGGATCCGCAGACGTCGCCGCCGATCTCATTGCGGACTGAGCAGGCCGAGTGTCTGGCGCCCACTGTCGGCGGGAGTGCCCGTACTGCCTGTTGACGGGATTTCTACTGGCCCATAGCATTACGGAAATCTCACGTCTCAGGCATCGCCGTCCGGGCCAGGAAGTCCGAATGACGGTGTCCACGCAAATAGGGGAGTTTCGTTGAGCGGGTACGAGCTGCGCCTCGGGCGGCTTTTCAATGGCAAGACCGGGCGGTCGTTCATCACGGCCTTCGACCATGCGGTCACACTCGGCGTTCCGGAGGGTGGCGAAGACGCCTTCGGCACTCTGGGCAAGATCATCGAGGGCGGGCCTGATGCCGTGCTGGTGAGCCCCGGCATGCTCAACAAGGCCGGCCACATGTTTGCCGACCGTAATGCGCCGGCGCCGATCGTCCGTTGCGACTTCATCGTCAATCACCCGTACCTCGACGACCTCGGCGAGGGATATCGCAAGATCTGCTCGGCTGAGCAGGCCGCTCGCCTTGGCGCTGACGCCGTCGTGATGTTCCTGATGGTCGGGGCCGGACACTGCGATCTGTTCAAGGAAAACGTCACGGCCGTCACAGAGATGGCCGAGGCCGCGCACAACGTCGGTTTGCCGCTGATCGTCGAGTCGGTCCTCTGGGGCACGCGGATCGAGAACAAGAAGGACCCGGAGATGCTCGCGTTCGGCGCGCGCATGGCAGTCGAGCTCGGCGCGGACGCGATCAAGACCGAGTACACCGGCGATGCGGCGAGCATGAAGGACATCATCGACAGCTGCCCAGCGCCGGTCCTGCTGCTGGGTGGCACCAAGAGTAGCGATCCCGAGGCGCTTTGGCAGGGCACCAAGACCGCCATCGATGTCGGCGCCAAGGGCGTTATCTACGGCCGGAACGTCTGGCAACAGGACGACACGGTCGGAGTCTCGCGCCGCCTGCGCGACATCATCCACGGGTCGTAACCGGTTAGCCGGCCGGCCCGGCGGCGGGTATTGATGCCCGCCGCGAACCAATAAATTGGGAGCTCGGCTCCGGCTCTTGGATTCTGACCGTCGATTGGTCGACAAGAGCCCCGGCGCGGATGCCGGAGAGCAGGTTCATATCGTGAGGGAGACTGTGCGGTGACAGATCCACGTATTCACGACCTGTATCGGATGTTGGTGGAGAACCGAATCTCCCGGCGTCGCTTCATGCAAGCGGCGACGGCAATGGGCATCTCCGCCTCAGCCACATCTCTCTTCCTGCAGGCGGCAAGTGTCCGCGCGCAGGGTGCGACTCCTCCGCCGGTGGCGCAGGGTGACGGCACGATGTTTGCTGGGCAAGAGATCTCCGTCCAGGTGATCGACGCCTCGGTCAAGCTTCCGCTCGAAGAGGCTCGCGCGGAGTTCGAGACTGCAACCGGCGCCAAGCTGACCATAATCGCGGACCCGATTGAAAACGCATTCTCGAAGCTGATCGAGGACGCGGTCAACGGAACCAACGCGATTGACGGCTCGGTCATCGGCATGTGGTGGCTCGGTGAGCTCGTCGAGGGCGATTACGTGCTCGCCTACGACGACTTCTACAAAGACACGTCGGGCAAGTTCCCCGCATTCAAGGCGGAGGACGAGTTCGTCGGCATGCAGGCGCTGCGCATGTACGATGGGAAGCGCTATGTGCTCCCGTACGACTGCGATGGCCAGGCGCTCTATTACCGCCGTGACATCCTGACCGATCAGAGCTGGATGGATCAGTACAAGACCGAGACGGGTGAGGATCTTGCCATTCCGCAGACCTGGGATCAGTTGATCAAGATCTCCCAGTTCTTCACCGGCAAGAACTTCAACAACAATCCCGACGGCGGCCACGGCATCTCGATGCACCTCAAGGTCGGCGGCCAGGGCATGTTCCACTTCATGTCTCTCTCCGCGCCTTTCGTGATCGGGCCTGAGAACAAGAACCTGTACTGGTTCGACCCTGACACGATGGATCCACTGATCCAGTCGGCCGGGCATGTCAAGGCCATGCAGGCGTACCTGGACCTGGCGAAGACGGGTCCGGAGGCTCAGCTCGGTTGGGCTCTCGGCGAGGCGTGGGACTACTTCCTCAACGGCAACGCCGTCTTCACCTATAGCTGGGGCGACGTGCTCCCGCTGGCGATTGAAGGCGACCGCGCAGTTCGGGGCAAGGTCGGCACGGCGCAGCTGCCGGGCACGATGGCCTACACCAACCCGAAGACGGGTCAGGAGTACACCACAACCGACGTCAACTTCGTTGGTAACACGACAGGTGGTTCATGGGCGCCGGTGATCATGAAGGCGACCGAGTACCCGGAGGCCTGCTACTACTTCTTCGCGATGCTCGCCACCGAGCCGAAGCAGCGCTTCTACGCCGGCCGCGGGTCGGACGGCGTCGACCCGGGCAAGGTCTACCAGATGCCACCGGAAGCCATGGACGGCGGAACGGGCAAGATTGAGGACTACACCTCGCAGGGCTTCACCGAGGCCGATGCCATCGAGTACTGCAAGGCGTACTACCAGACCTTCAATAACCCGAACCAGCTTCCGTACCTGCGCATCCCGGGCACAGCCGACTACTGGAGCAAGCTGGATATCCGGCTCTCCGAGGCTGTCTCGGGTGGTCAAGCGCCGGAAGATGCCTGCGCCAATACGGCCAAGGACTGGAACGACATCACAGAGCAGCTCGGGAAAGATGCCCAGCTCGAGTCGTACAAGCGGTCGCTCGGCCTGTAACAGGCCAATCGACCATGCTCCTCGGCGACCGGATAGTTCCGGTCGCCGAGGCACATCACCATCCAAAACGCACGCGTAACCGGTAGGGCGAGATCGGGGGTACCGCGATGGCGCAGGTGGATACAGCCGCTCAGGTTGATCAGGGGCTGGCCGGGCTTGACCCGAGCCTTGCGCTGCCGGGGGACACGAGCGACATCATTCGGCAATTGCTACCGAAGGCGATCACGCTCGGTGCGCTCGTGCTCGGCGGCGCTCTCGCATATGGCTTGCCCGCCCTCGAACTCAGCGACGGCTCGACCCTGTCGATACATGACGTCAACAAAGTCCTCACCTTTTCCACACCGAGCAAGGGGTGGTTCCTGCCGCTGAGCTGGTTCTGCGGCCTTTTCGCAATCGTCGTGACACTGTTTATGCCCGAAGCCGAGCGGTTCGCTCGCACGGTCGGTTCATCGCTCGGCGCGATCGGGGCCATGGCCCTGCCGTACTACGTTGCGACGAACCAGACGGTCATCGACCCTGACGCGTCAGGTCTCGGCTCCGGGATGATCGCAGCGCTGATCTGTTTCGGAGTCGCGGTCATTGTCCCCTGGATCTCGTTGCTGCTGCTGACTCAGGAGCGGCCGATCCTGGGCCGAGGATGGTCGCGCTGGATGTTCGTGGGTCCCGCGGTTCTCTGGATCCTGCTACTGACCATATTCCCCCTGGTCTATGCGCTGACTACCAGCCGGTATGGGTTCCGCAACGGGCGGGTAAACCGCGAAGTCGGTTGGGGCAACTACAAGCGGGCCTTCGACGAGGCTGACTGGGGCCACGCCTTCGAAACCGGAGTGCGCTGGGGACTTGCCGGCGTCATTTTCGTGGTCGCCCTTGGAGCAATTCTCAGTTTCTTTTCGAACGAGTACGCCATTACCGCACGGTCGGTTCGCACGGTCGCGGGCTTCATCCCAGTGGTCGCGATCCCGGCCTTTGTAATCGGATTCCTGACCGATGCCCTGGCCGATCCGCTCGACAACCAGCTCAAGATCACCGTGATTTTCGTGGTCTGCGTGGTTTCGGTCGAGATGGTTTTGGGCGTCCTGTTCGCGCTGCTGATGAATCGCGAACTTCGGGGCCGCGCGGCCCTGCGGGCGATCCTGACGCTCCCGCTGTTTGCGGCGCCGGTCGGAATTGGCTACCTGTCACGGACGATCTTCTACGAGGGCGGCGGTCCAATGGACCGTCTGCTCGGCGTATTCGGGATCAGTGCACCGCCTTGGCTGTCTGACCCCACCTGGGCCAAGGTCTCGACCATGATCGTCGATATCTGGCAATGGACCCCGTTCGTGTTCGTCATTGCGCTGGCAGGGCTGCAGGGCTTGCCGCACGACATCGTCGAAGCGGCCCAGGTCGATGGAGCGAGCAAGTTCCAGGTGTTCCGGTCTATCACATTGCCGCTGATGGCGCCGATCCTGTGGCTGATTCTGCTCTTGCGGACGATCGATGCGTTCAAGGTCTTCGACATCGTCGCGTCGATGACGCTAGGTGGCCCCGGCAGGTCCACCGAGTACTACAGCTTCTTCAACTACCGGACGGCGCGAAAGTTCTTCGACTATGGCTACGCGGCCGTGCAGGCGTTCATTCTCCTGTTCGTAGTCGCAGTCATCGTCTCGGTCCTCTGGAACCGGATCAAGGGAATCTACGAAGAGGAGGTTATCCGGGCATGAGCGCGGCGACAGCAACAATGCAACCCCCTCGTCGCGATGAGGAGAAGGCGAACCCTCGTCAGATCATCGCAAAGATTCTGCTCTGGGCAGCGATCGCCGTGGTCCTGCTCTGGACGCTCTTCCCGTTCTATTGGGCGATCGCATGCTCGATTCGAACCAATCCGGACAGCTATGCGATCAAGTTCCTGCCCTGGATCCACTTCGATCCGACGCTGGACGGCTGGCGTCAGATGTGGAGCTTGCCGGAGATCAAGACTGCTCTTCAGAACAGCGTGATCATCGGTGTCGGAGCCGCCACAGTCGCAACGATTCTCGGTGCCTTTGCCGGGTATGGCATTGCCCGGTTCTACTTCCAGCGACCGCAGAACGGTAGCCTGACAACCTGGTTTCTGTCGCAGCGGATCATCCCGCCGGTCGTCTTCGTGACGCCGTTTGTCCTCTTCATGTTCCAGGTCGGGCTGTATGACAACGTGTTTGGGTTGGTGTTGCTGAACGCGACGTTCAACCTGCCGTTTCCGATCATCATCCTGACCCAGATGTTCCGCGAAGTGCCGATCGAACTCGAGGAGGCCGCGCGGGTGGATGGTGTGTCGCGGCTCGGCATATTCCTCAAGATCGCGGTGCCCCTCGTGGCTCCGGGCATCGTGGTGAGCTGGATTCTCTGTATGGCATTTAGTTGGAACGAATTCCTGTATGCGTTCTCGACGACACAGGACAAGGCGCGGCCGATGTCGGTCATGCTGGTCGGCGCGGAACAAACCCGCGGCGTAGATTACCTGTTCGTGGGAACCCGCATGGTCACGATGATGTCGATCCCGATCGTGGCCGCACTCCTTGTCCAGCGGTACATCGTGCGCGGACTGTCGCTCGGCGCGGTCAAGGGTTGATCGGGGCGAGCAGACGAGCGAGTCGAGCAGGTGAAATGTGGGGACGGGCTTCGCAGCCCGTTCCCTTCGTTTTCAGGGATATGCGAGTGAGCTTCGTTCAGAGCGTGAAGTCGGTGCTGGTTTGGGCGACTATCGTGCTCATCGTGATTTGGGTCTTGTCGCCGTTCGCGTGGGCGATATTGACAACATTCAAGTCGGGAACCTCGGTCTACAATAACCAGTGGATTCCATGGCTCCAATTCGACCCATCGCTGGCGAGCTGGCGATCCCTGTTACGGTTGCCGGTCCTGAAGGAGGCTCTGGCCACGTCGGCCGCTGTTTCGATCGCGGTGGCGACACTCGCCGTGCTCCTGGCCG
>DASQCG010000021.1:0-3186 GCA_035634825.1 Thermomicrobiales bacterium
CGGCTGATGGAGTCGGTCCGGCAGTCTCCGTGGCGATATCCGGTCCAGATCCGCTACTACGATCTCCTGACCAGCGGACAGCTCGGATTCACGTTGGCGGCGGACTTTCACACCGAGCCGAAGATCGGGCCGCTGAAGTTCGACGACTCTTTGGCCGATGAGTCGTGGGTCAACTACGACCATCCGCGCGTGCTGATCTTCAAGAAGGGCGCCCTGATCGATCAGGACACGTACCAGACGCTGATGACGCCGGCGATCGACTCCAACTGGACGCCGACCCGGCTGAACGAGCACGCCAAGACCCTGATGCTCGACGAGCCGGTCGGGCAGCTGCCTGTGGTCGGAGATTTCCGGTGGAGCGAGCGTTGGACGCACAACAGTGCGGTCGCCCTCGGCGTCTGGATCGTGCTGCTGGCGCTGTTCGGCGTGATCGGACGGCAATGGTCGCGCCTGCTCTTTCCGCGCTTCCCCGATGGCGGCGCCGGGATGAGCCGGGTGCTGACGTTAATCATCGCCGGCTGGCTGCTCTGGTTCCTGGCCAGCCTGAAAATCGTCGCGTTCGAGGTCTGGTGGTGCTGGGCCGCTCTGGCCGTCATAGCCGCGATCGGCTTCGCGCTCTGGTGGTTGCTGGCGGATCGGCGCCGGGACTATCCCCTGCCAGCGGTTGCGGGCGCCGAGGTCGCGTTCTGGTCGGTCTTTGCGCTTTTCCTGCTCTTCCGATGGATCAACCCGGATTCGTGGCATCCGATATGGGGCGGCGAGAAGCCGATGGAGTTCGCGCACCTGAATGCAACGCTCCGCAGCGCGCACTTCCCGCCGTTCGATCCGTGGTTCGCCAACGGCTACATCAACTACTACTACTACGGCCTGTACCTGGTTGCCTATTGCATAAAGTTGACTGGAATTCCAGCCGAGATCGCCTTCAATCTTGCCCAGCCTACGATGATGGGCCTCGCGGCCTCCGGCGCATACACGCTGGCGGCGGCACTCGGCTCGACCCGGCGCCGCGTTTCCCAGGCGGTAGCGACCGGGCTGCTCGGCGCAACCCTTCTGGTGCTGATCGGCAATCTTGATACGTTCTTCCACGTGCTCAAGACCTGGCCGGATCAGATCAACCCAAACTTTGACTGGACGTGGGGACCCAGCCGGGCGATCAGCAACGCGATCACCGAGTTTCCCTACTTCACCGGCCTCTATGCCGACCTCCACGCGCACGGGATCAACGTGCCGATATCGCTGGCCGTGCTCGCGATCTGCCTCTCGCTGGCTCAGGACCCGAACCTGACCACGATCACGACACTGCGGCCGCGCGCAAATAGGGAGACGTTCGGCCTTCTCGTCAGGCTCGGGATGCTGGGGCTCGGAGTCGGCTCGGTCGCAACGACCAATTCCTGGGATCTGGCCGAGTACGTCCTGTTCACCTTTGTGGCGCTCTTCATGACGACGGTGGGCATCCGGCCGTTCCTGCTCCGGGCCGGGCTGACCGTCTTTGCGACCGGCGTGGTCGGCGCGATTGCTGCTGTCCTCTTCTCGCCCTTCTACTCCAAGTACGTCGCGCTCTTCACCACAGTCGGAGAAACGCGGGACAAGACGAGCGTGATCCAGTTCGCGGATCACCTCGGCGGCCTGCTGGCGATCGTCGGCGTTGGCGGGAGCGCACTGCTCCTCGCGCGGCTTCGCGGTCGGATCTCGTGGTTCGTGGTCGACCCGCTCCTGCCACTCGGGATCGTCGCCGTGGTCCTGATCGTGGCGATCGCGACCAACCTCGGCGATGCCGACAGCAATTCTCTGACCGTCAACCTGGCCACGATCGTCGCCTGCGCGATTCTGGCCGTACCGAGCCTGCTCGTCATCTCCGACCAGCAATTCGACTGGCTCGACGACCTTTGTCACGGCATCGTGATCGCGGCCCTGGTGACAGAGGCGGTGCTGGTCGTCGATGGTCGGGGCGTGCTGGCGCTGGCGGTGGCCTTCTTCGTCCTGGGCGCCACGATGTGGCTCTTCCTGGACGACCGGGGTGAACGGCTGGTCGGAGCGATGATCGCCTGCGCCGCGGGGGTCTTCGGCGCCATCGAGATCGTCTTCCTCGAGGACAACCTCTCAGGCGGCGACGCCTATCGCATGAACACGATCTTCAAGTTCTACAACCAGGTCTGGGTGCTGCTGGCCGTGGCTGGAGCGGTGGTGCTCGGCAAGGCGATGGCCGGCTCTGGCCTGCTCGGCTGGCTTACAGGTGCCCGGGATCTCGGGATCGTCGCGGGACCGTTCCGTCCCACCGGCGATGGGACGCAGCAATCAGTCGAGAACGACACCGTCGCGGGTGAGCTGATCGAAGAAGCCGCCGCGGACGACGAACTGGCGGAGCTCGGTCCGGTCGCGGAGCTGGACGTTTGGGACGAAGACGAGTGGACGCGCGAGGACGAGACTGTCGACCTCGAAGAGCCTGGGTTGATGCGGCGGCGCTGGTCCCGCGCGGGTGTGATCGTCGGAGTCGTCGTGATCGCGATGTCGCTCTTCTACCCGGTCTTTGCGACCCGCCCGCGCCTTGACCAGCGCTTCGAGGGACATCCCGCTCCGGACACACTCAACAGTTACGACTGGATGCGCTACGGCACGATCGTCGGCGGTAACGGGGACACGATCCACTTCGCCGGTGACCACGATGCCGTCTACTGGTTCATCAACAACGTCAGCGGCTCGCCGGTTCTGATGGAGGCGGCGATTGGCCCGTACCGGGGGAACGGATCGCGCTTCTCGATCAATACGGGTCTTCCGGACGTAATCGGTTGGGGCAACCACGAGACACAGCAGCGCTACAACGACGACATCGGCCCCCGCGAACAGGAAGTGCGCGAGTTCTACGGAACGACCGACCTGAACCGAAAGCGCGAGATCCTCGCCAAGTACGACGTTGGGTACGTGATCGTCGGCGACGTCGAGCGATTCACCGCCTTCAATGGCGAATATTGGGCGGATCCCGCCGGCATCGCCGCCATCGAGCAGATGGTCGGCACCGACCTCGAAGTCGCATTCCAGAGCCAGGGCACGACGGTGTACAGAGTCGTGGGAAGTGAGCCGTGAGCGGGTGGTTGGTGGAAAGTGGTCGGTTGATGGAACGTAAGTCCAACCACCAACTACCAACCACCATCAACCAATCACCGACTTCTCGCCATCTCGCCTGCTCGC
>DASQCG010000022.1:0-2723 GCA_035634825.1 Thermomicrobiales bacterium
TACGCTGAACCGCCGGCAGGAACTGACTCAAAGAAACTTCCGCCGACGATTTCGCAACGCTCCGCCACACCCGCCAAATCCAAAACTTGCCCCGCGTGCGCCACCACGTGGGGCTGATCGAAGACGATACCCCGCGACTGGGAGTGGCTCTGGAGAATCGCTGCAAGTAGGGCCCCGTTTCCGCCCCCGACATCGACAATCGCATCGAATCGACTGAAGTCGAACCCGGACAAAAGAGACGAGGAGGTTTGTCTCGCATTGGCGGCCATCGCCCGGTCGAACGCCGAACTCAGCTCCGGGCGTTGGGATCGGAAGGTCCATGGATCGGTGCCATGCACGTGCTGGAACGCATTCTCGCCGGTTTCGACGCTGTGCAGGAGATCGCCCCATGCCTGCCAGTGATAAGGCTGGCCAACGAATATCGCCCAATCAGCATTCGGCTCAGGCGCGTCTGAGCGCAGACACTCACCGAGCTCGGTCAATCGAAACCGATGGTCGGGCTCCTCCTGAAGTACATCGACACTCGACAGCGCACGCAGCAACCGGTACAAGGCGTCGGAATCTGCCCCGACTTGCACCGCAAGCTCGGCAGCGGACCGTGGTTCTTCGCTGAGCCGATCAGCGATTCCGAGGACCGCGGCAACCTGAATGGCTCGGCTTACCTGGTAGCCGTTGACGAGTCTTCGCAATGCCAACGCGGGTCTCGTGTCACCGTTTGTCAACCGCCACCTCCATGATTGAATTGTTCGCGGACTTAACTACTAACCGGAACAGTACCGCTTTGGGCAGCTGGCGACCATGGAGTAGGTGGTGTCGACCATGTTGCCGACATAGCAGCCGCCGACCTGGGTCAGGAGTTGGTAGGCGTCGAGCATGTCCCAGCCGTAGTCGCTGACCATCCAGTCGATCAGCGAGCCGTAGGCGATCCGGGCCGCGTCCTCCATGGGCCGGGCACTGCCGACGACCATGATCCGGTCCGGCGACTCGATTCGTGGCCACTGGATCGCCTTGCCTTTTATCACGTCGAACGTGAACGTGCCCTTGGCCGCGATCTCGAGGGCAACGCCACAGAGCTCGCCCTGGCCCTGCGCGGCGTGGCAATCGCCGGTGTAGAAGAGCGCGCCCGGATGCTGAACCGGCAAGTAGATCGTGTTACCGATCGTGACGTCGGGCACGTCCATATTGCCGCCGTGGTCGCCGGGCGAGAGGGACGAGAGCGCCTCCAGTTTCGGAGCCGTGCCGATGGTGCCGAAGAAGGGAGCCCACGGCACCTCCCACTTGTCCTTGTAGGCCCAGCTGCCGGCGGCATTTCGCTTGTAGACCCAGACCCGCTCTTCCAGCGCCGGCTGCAGCATCCGGGTCAGCGGTGTCGAGCTTAACCCGCCGAAATAGGGGATGGATGCGGAGATCGCCCAATCCCGCGTCGCTTCGATGTTCTCGATCCTGACCGCCAGCGTGTCACCCGGCTCGGCGCCCTCAATGTAAAAGGGGCCGGTTTGCGGGTTCGAGTACTTGCGCGGCGTCTTGGACGGCAGCGTGTCCTCTCCGGTCAGGATATTGGCAAATGCATCGACGGTATGGATAACGACCGTCTCGCCTTGCTTTATGGTGTCGACCGGATCGGGGTACGGGCTGAACAGGTTCGAGAATTCGCCGTTCGGCTGGTGAAGCTCTCGCATCGATATCGCTCCTTTAGGCATTGTCAACTTCGTCATCTTAGGAGACGGAAGCGTGTCGCGCACAGTCGAAATCGACGTCGTCGAGTGGCCAGATCGGACGGCGCGTGTGGCGCAAGGGCAGGCGGGTCAGGTCAGACCCGGTCACGCCTGGACCTTCGACGAGGATCACCCCGCTGACGATCGGTTCGAAGGCAGCGCGGAAGTGACCCTTACCCTTGAGGCCGAGGACTCGGGTCGTGGCCAGATCGATCCCGTTCGCGGTGAAGACGGCCGGGTCGATCGGGGCTTCGGGAAATGAGGTGACCACTACGCGCACCAGCGGGTCACCGATCGCCAGGACGGCGGTCGGACCCATATCGACCTGCAGGCCGGTCATCATCGGTCCTGAGTTGACGTAATGCCCGTCCGTCAGGTTCAGGACGGTTGCGGTACAGGCGAGGGGCTCGCCGTGGAGTCTGTCGGTCTTGCCGCCGAGATTGATGTCGATCGTGGCGCCGACTCCGGCCGATTGGGCGGTGCGAACGACCTCGGGATCGACGACCGGTGCGACCGCCGCACCGGTAACGCCCTGGTCGAGGAGGAAACGAACCAGCTCGACGCTGTCGCCGGAGCTGCCGGACCAGATACTGTCGGCGATATCAACGATAAGCAGGGGCTCCTCCGGGCGATCTGGAAGACCCTTGATTGCGATCGCCGCCTCCTCAAAGGATGCCACTCCGCCTAGAAAGCCGTCACGGTTCGACCAGGCTAGTCGAGCAAGCTCCTCCGCTCGCTCAATTGCCAGGGTCAGATCGCCGTTGGTCGTGACGACGCAGCTCATGCCACCTTCTTCGGCATCCGACGGGGGGAAACCACCCGCGACGGTCACATTGATCACGCGGGGATCGACTTCGAATTTGTGCGCCAGCCGCATGATCGTCGCCATCGGATCGTGCGCAGTCATCATCCGCTGGCTGGTCGGCAGCATCGGCGGCTTGACCATCGCCATCGCCGGGTTGATCTCGCGGCCGATTATCCGCACCAGGAGGTCGATGACCTCTGAGC
>DASQCG010000023.1:0-3442 GCA_035634825.1 Thermomicrobiales bacterium
TCCCGGGCGCGGCAACTGGTGCTGGACGCGGATCAGCGCCAGACATTGACAAAGACACGGATCGGCGACTGGCTGTCCGGGAATTTCGACTGGGTCGTTTTGGCGTTGGCCGGGGTCGGATTATTCCTGGTGCTCGGCGGATTTCTGACTCGCCGCCGCCGAATGGCTCTTGTCGCGGTGACCGGTGCTCCGCCGGCCGGTGCGAGCGGCTTCAAGGTTCGCCGCGGTGCGTCCCTGGCCCCGGAAGCGGAGAAGATCGACGGCAGCCCAGCGTCGAGCGCGGCGTTTGGGGTGTGGCCGGAGCCTGCCGCGGATACCGTTCCACTCACCCGCGTATCCGACCCGAGTCGGTACACCGACCGCCCTGCGGTACCGGAAAGGACCGTCGTCGCGACACAGCCGGGATTCCCGCCATCCCGGGACGAGGTCATTCGTTGCGTATCATGCGGCGAGCGAATCACGGAGAACGATCGCTTCTGTCCGCGGTGCGGCCGGTTGTTGATCTCGGGCTAATCCCGAACGAGCGCGACTCAGGAAAGAGGAAGACGTGGATCCAGTTCAGCAGCGAATCGTCGATCGGATTGATCGGGAAGCCGGAGCCCTGATCGAGCTCAGCAAGTTCATCCATTCGCATCCTGAAGTCGCGATGGAAGAGGTGCAATCCAGCGCCGCTTGCGCGAAGTTCGTCGAGGATCGCGGATTCATGGTCAAGCGCGGCGCGGCCGATCTCCCGACCGCCTTCGTGGCAACTGCTGGCGCCGGCGAGAGTGGGCATGTCGGTTACCTGTCCGAATACGATGCGCTCCCTGGACTTGGTCATGGCTGCGGACACAACCTGATCGCGATTGCCGGTATCGGTGCGGCGATCGGCCTGTCTGAAGTCGCGGCTGAAGTGGAGGGGACGGTCTCCCTGTTCGGGACGCCTGCCGAGGAGGCGATCGGCGGCAAGATCTTCATGGCCCAGGCCGGCATCTTCGATGGCCTGGATGCAGCCATGGGCGCGCACCCGGGCACGATCGAGGCGGTTTGCCCGACAGTCGACGGGTCCGGCATGGCGCTTGCCTGCCGCGAGGTCATCATCAAATACCACGGTCAGGCCGCGCACGCCGCGGCAGACCCGTACAACGGCGTGAACGCCCTCAACGCGCTGATCGAAGTCTTCAATGGCATCAACGCGCTCCGGCAGCACGTCAAGTCCGATGCGCGAATTCACGGCATCATCACCGATGGTGGATTTGCCCCGAATGTGGTTCCGGACTACGCGGCGGGCTCGTTCCTTGTTCGCGCGGCGACGCTGAGTTACATGGACGAACTGGTCGAGAAGGTCCGGGCGATCGCCGAGGGCGCAGCTCTGATCACGGGGGCGCGGCTCGAGTGGGTCTACCCGAGCCCGGCCAATGCCGACATGGTCACCAACTACACGCTGGCCCGTGTACTCGACAAGCATGCCCGCGCAGTTGGGCTCGCGATGCCGGAGGCCAAAGCCGAGCAGGCGTCCGGATCGACCGACTGGGGCAATGTCAGCTATGTCGTGCCGTCGGTCGAAACGTCGTACCCGATTATCGACCGAGTCTGCACGTGGCACTCGATGGATGTCGTGAACGCCGCCGACTCAGAGATGGGCTACGAGAACACGATCCGGGTCGCCAAGGCCATGGCGCTGGCCGGCCTGGACGTCTTGCGCGACCAGGAATTGCGGACGTCGGTCCGGGCCGAGTTCGAGCAGCAGCTCCCGGTCGAGACCCGCGAGATGGTCCGCTCGCTCGCCTGACGAGGCAATCGCAAAGGACGACTGCGGGATCCGGAACGCAGATTCATCAACCCGGATCGTAAGTACTGATCCCGCGGAGACGGCCGCTACAGTGGCAGAGCGGGTCAGCCCGTTGGCGGTTGGCCCGATCCGAATCTGCTGGTCCGAGCTAACTTCTGTGACCTTCCCGTTGAGTGAGATCCAGACAGGCTCAAACGTAGAGGAAGCACCGGGCGTGATCGAAACCAGACCAGCTGATGTAATGACAACAGCTGTCCACGATCGATTCGGCTCAATGCGTACCGCGATGGCCACGTCTCCTCCGAGATCGATCACGAACGAGCGCCGAGCAATCTCGGCCCCGTCGTCTGTCGCGGGATCGGGCATGACACGCGTTTGCTTCGCGCCGAGCGATCGGGCACGATCGATTACATCCGCGGAGGATCGCGGGTCAATCAGCAGAACATCGATCTCGTCGCCAATCGGCGGCAAGGCGGCGCTGATTGCATTCGAAAACGCCGATCCATTGCTGCCGGCCGCAAAGAGGACTCGTCGCTGCTCATGCGTGATCAGGACTGAAACGTATTTCCCCGATCCAAGCACCTGGATGCGCGTGCCCGAGCCGGCATCGGTCCAGCGCCAGGCGAAGGCGAGCGCGAGCAGCAGCCCGAGAACTAATCCCGCGCAAAACCAGAGTCGAATCAGCGCCGGATCATCGCGATCGGGCTGGCTGCTCACGATTGGAGTGAGGCGTCGTAATAGACCGGCGTGACGGTCGAGCCGCGCGCCACCCAGGCGCCGAAGCCGGCTCCTTCTTCCTGGATACCGACGACATCGCCATCGACGATCCCAAGTTGGTCGAGGTTCACGCCAAACGACTCGATACGTACCTTCGAGACGGCAATCGGTTCACCGACGTTCAGGCCCAGATCCTTGAGCCGGGTAACGACCTCGTCGACCGGTTGCGACTGCAGGTCGGTCGGGATCTGAACCTTGTCACCCTTGCTGACGACCACGTGCACGGTATCGCCCGGGTTTGCGGTCTGTTCGTTAATCCGAATTACCTGGCCTTCGGGAATGGTCTGGCTGCCTTCGTTCGTCTCGCTGACATTCAATCCCTGGACAACGAGCTGCTGCGCTACCTGATCGAACGGTGTCCCCTCAACCTGGATCTCCGCGAGTTGGATCGGCTGCGCAGCCGGGCCATTGCTGACGACGACAATCAACTCACCGGTCCGGACCGGATTCCCGGCATTCGGCGATTGCCGGATGATCTGACCGGCCGGGATCGTTTCGCTGGTTTCGGTTTCGACCACTCGTATCTGGAAGTTTGTGCTCGTCCGAGCCTCATCGACAGTCATTCCGGCAAGCGAGATAGCTGTCGGGACGGGCGGTACCGTCTGCGTGACAGCGGCGCTCGGCGTGATCTGCGCCGCCTGGTTCCCGGACGGATTGTCGTCGCGGAGCAGCCGAAGCCCTATCCAGGTCAGCGCGACCACGGCAATCGCAACGGTGAGCCAGGCTGCAACGGCAGTTCCGCGCGGCCATTGTCCGTGCTCCTCCTCGGTGAACGCAGAGAAATTGACGTTCTCCGAGTCAGTATCGGACGCGATCTGCATCGGAGTCGTCGGATCGATCGGCGAGTTCGGCCTCGCTTCGGCAAATGGTGCGGTTGCGGCGTTTGGCTCGTCC
>DASQCG010000024.1:0-16219 GCA_035634825.1 Thermomicrobiales bacterium
CACCGGTGGCCGCCGTCCTGCTGGCCGTCGAGTTGCTGCTCTTCGAGTGGAAGCCGCGCAGCCTTGTTCCCGTAGCCCTCGCCAGTGCGACGGCGGTAATCCTGCGCCGATATCTCCTGGGTATGGGCCCGCTCTTCCCGACACCTATGCACGAGGCGTACATCGGACCGTGGGGACTGATCCTGTGCGTGGTCGCCGGACTCCTCGCCGGCGGCTTGTCAGCCCTCCTGACGGCAATGGTCTACGCGGCAGAGGACGCCTTCCACCGCCTGCCAATTCACTGGATGTGGTGGCCGGCGATCGGCGGGCTGGTCGTCGGCATCGGCGGCCTTATCTTCCCGGAGGCGCTCGGCGTCGGCTATGACGTGATCGAGACGCTGATCAGCGGAAAAGCCACCAATTCCCTTATTCTCGGCGTCCTCCTCGTGAAGTCCACGATCTGGGCGGTTTCGCTCGGGTCAGGGACCTCCGGTGGCGTGCTGGCTCCGCTCCTGATGATGGGCGGTGCGCTCGGCGGGCTCGAAGCGCTGGTCTTCCCCAATCACGGTCCAGGCTTCTGGCCGATCATCGGCATGGCCGCCATCCTCGGCGGAACGATGCGAGCGCCGCTGACGGGTATCGTCTTCACGCTCGAGCTGACGCACGACGTGAACCTGCTCTTGCCGTTGCTCTGCGCGACTGCGGTCGCCCACGGCTTCACCGTCCTGATCATGCGACGTTCGATTCTGACCGAGAAGATCGATCGGCGCGGCTTCCATGTCAGCCGCGAGTACGCGGTCGATCCACTCGAGGTGCTCTTCGTGCGCGATGTGATGCGGACCGAGATCGTCGCTTTGCCGGCCGAGATGCCGCTGGACTCTGTCCTCGACCCGCAGCGGATTCGCGACGACCGCGGCGGGTTCGGGCAGGGCCTCTACCCCGTGCTCGATGACCACGAGCGCCTGGTCGGGGTCGTGACCCGCTCTGATCTGCGCAGGATCGATCCCAGCGCGAACCGCAACGGTCACGTCCGGATACTGAAGGAGATCGTGAACGAGCACCCGCTCGTGGCGTTTCCGGATGAGCCACTGCGGCGCGTAATCGAGCGCATGGCGACGACGGGGCTGACCCGGTTTCCCGTTGTGCCCCGGGACCAGCCGGACAAACTCGTGGGGATGATCACGCTGGCCGATTTCCTGCGCGCGCGGCAACGGAGCCTCGAGGAGGAACGCACCCGGGAGCGTGTGCTCACGATCCGGTTCCCCGCCCGCGGCGACGATCGAATGCTGTCGCCCAACGGGACGTCAATGGCTGGCGCTGCCAAATCGCGCGATCGGTGAGCGAGCAAATCGGTCTCGGGGATCGGAGCTAGCCCGCGTCGTACTCCGCGGTCAATTGCCGCAGGACGTCGGCGAGCTGCCGATGCTCTTCGCGGTGAGCGGCGGTGAGCGATCGCAGCACGTCGTCCCCGGCCGGCGTGATTGCGACGTGCACGCGACGGTTGTCGACGGTTGAGGGTTCCCGCCGGGCAAAGCCGCGTTGCACGATGCGGTCAACCAGCCCGACGGCGGAGTGGTGCTTGACCTGGAGTGCCTCGGCGAGCTCACCGACCGTGGGCGGCTCATCGCCAACATGACCCCGGATCGCAACCAGGGCCTGGTGCTGTTGCGGCGTCAGGCCCGCGTCCCGAGCAGCCTCCTCACTGAACCGGACGAATTGCCGCAGCGCCGCGCGAAACGCGGCCAGCGCCTGGAAATCCTCATCGGTGAGTGGCTTCTCGGTTGCTGTGCGATTCGTCATGACAGCCTCAGGCTCGGCAGGACGTGCGCATCGAAGTCCTCGATGAAAAACTCCTGCTCCGTGTTCACATTATGCAGGAAAATATGGTCGAATCCGATATCTCTGTCACGCTGAATCCGGTCAACGTGCTGTCTCAGAACTGCCGGGATCCGCGCACAACCAATTGCATTTCCTGATCACCAGGCGCTCTCAGGCCCTGACTGGCTTCTGTTGCGCTTTTTGGACACTCCGGAGCACGGCATTGTCTGATAGCCGACTGGGGCATGGTCCTGATCGCGTCGGAGACCAGCGCTACAGGCTTCTCGATAGCACTTATGTCAAAATGAACCCAGTGCCGGACCGAAACGTCGGGCTCGTCTCGAGCGTTAAAATCGGCACGTATACCGTATGTCATATCAAGGACTTATGCGGGATGCATTCGCCTTGACGACCGGTGCTAGACTGTACGTACGCTCCAGTTTTGCGTAGGAACGCCATGACTGGACGGCGCTCGCTTTCCCGACACGCGCCACCGCAACTGCGCGTGAGCGAGGCTCCCCGGCGTTGAGAAGGAGAGGTTCGGACGTGTTCAGACGCGATAACAAGGGCGATAGCTTTGAGCGGCAAATGGGCGCTCTTCGCCAGCAGCTCGGAGACGACGACATCGAAGAAGATGAAGATTTGCTCGAGGAACAGCCCCTCGAAGCAGAAGACGACTACGCCGATCGCGCACGGGCCTACGGCTTCGGCGGCCAGCAGCAGCAAGGTTTCTCGACCCCAGCCCAGCCACCCGCCGCGCCGATGATCCCAGACGTCGATCCCTCTACCACGGTAGTCTCCCGGGACACGACCTGGAAGGGCGAGATGAGCTCCGAAGGCAGCGTCCACATTCACGGCCGTTTCGACGGCGCCGTCAAGGCCACCCAGGCGATTTTCGTGGCCGAGGGCGCTGAGGTCGACGCGACGATGACGGCCGAGACGATCATCGTGGCCGGTGTCTCCCGTGGCACGGTCCGGGCCCGCGGCAAGTTCGAAGTCCTTCCATCCGGCCGGGTTGCCGGCGACATCCACGCCCCGACACTGGTCGTCCACGAAGGCGCGATCATGACCGGCCAGCTGCGGATGTCAGGCGATGAGACCGGTGACGCCAAACCCACCCCTGTCATCCAGCGCCGCCCGAGCCGCGGCACCGCATAGCTATTCCTGAAGAAAGGATCTTCTGTCATGTCGATGCGCATGCCAGCCGGCAATGAGCCTGGATACCGGGCTCCGGCCCCGGAGGGCGATTCTGACACCTTTAGCGTGATCGATCGCAACTCGATCTTCGACGGTACGTTTCAGACCACCCGGGACCTCCAGGTCGAGGGAGAGGTCAAGGGGACGATCGACTGCAAGGGCACGCTTTTCGTGGCCAGCGGCGCGGTCGTCGGGGCCAAGGTCGAAGCCGAGAACGTGACGGTCGCCGGCGATCTCAACGGAGAGGTCCGCTGTCGTGGCCGGCTCCAGATCATGCCGACCGGTAAAGTCCGCGGCAAGATTGTCACCCAGACGCTGGTCATCAACGAGGGTGCATTTTACGAAGGCCAGCTCGAGATGGCGCCGCCGGAAACCCGCACGCCCTCCCAGCCTGCTCGCCCGGTCCAACCGCAGGAGCAGAAGCCACCGGTCGCGATTTCGACTGCCGCCAGTCGCGCCGCTGCCAATGAGCAGGGGGGCAGCACCTTCATCCGGCGGCTGGGCGGACCGGAGACGCCATGGGAGCGACAAGACTCCGACGAGGCAGAGCGAGTCACCGAAGAGGGCCAGTAGCCTCAATCAAACCACGATTTCGACGCTCCGGCCCAGCAGTGGACCGGCGCGTTTCGTATTGGGGGCGACATGCTCCGTGCTATACTCCGGCCACTGTGGGGAATCTGGTCAAAAGTGGGGATTCGCTGGTGGGGGAAATCGAGATTCGTCTGACACTCCGACCCACGCTCCCCGGCCGCACATACGAAACCTGTGATTCCACCAAACCGTTACCAATGCAAGATCGCCTTTGCCGTGGGATTTGCGCGCTCCCGGCCGTTCACCCCTTCATCGCGATGTGGGGACGCGCATGAGTGACCTCCGCGGCGAGGGATCCGCACCGACGCCTGGGCGCCGAACCCGCAGCTGGGATTCGGGCGCACCGGCCGGTCAGGAGCGAACCGTGAGCTACGAGAGCGAAGAGCGCTACTGGACAGACTATCTCCGGGTTGCCCTGCCGGTGATCGGTCTGTTGTTGATGCTCGCCCTCTTCTGGTGGTGGGCGCAGCAATTCATCGGCGACGACAAGAGCGGTAATCAGGTCGCCCTTGAAGCTACCCAGACCACCGAGATTGCCACCAAGGCAGCGCCCACGCCCACGAATACCCAGGAAGTCGTCGTCCAGTCGACCCAGGTCCAAACCACACCGACCTCGGAAACTGCAGGCACCGATGGCACTAACGGCGGCCAGGCCGAAAATACGCCCGTCGACAATTCCGGCGGCAACGGACAGAACTGCGAATTCAAAAAGGGCGACTACGTCGTCGTCACGCAGGAAGGTGACGGCCTGCGCCTCCGGACAGATCCGGAGGTGTCGGACACCAATTCTGTCGACACGCTGGACGCTGGGACCGTCTTGCGCGTGGTCGAGGATTGCACGATTGAAGACGCGGACGGCAATCAATGGGTGCGCGTCCGCGATGAGGCCACCTCTCGCACTGGATATGTGTCCGCGGACTTTGTTGCCCCGCAATCGAACGACGGGTAATCTCGAACCTGAACCTCGTCCGAACTGATATAATGTCAGACGCCCGGCGCGCTGCCGGGCGTTTATTTGGCACGCCTTCCGACTGACGCCGGCGGTGCTTCGGGACAATCCGGAGTCCGGCGCGGGATGACGAGGGCGGAAGCATCAAACCGCAGGAGGTTTGTCGTGGTCGCATCTATTTACAATGAGTCACCGCGTACGGTGATGAAAGCCCTTCTCGAGGCGGGCGTTCACTTCGGGCACCAGAAGAAGCGCTGGAACCCGAAGATGCGCAATTACATCTTCACCGAGAAGAATGGCATCCATATCATCGATCTCAACCAGACGGTCAATCTGCTCAACGACGCCTACCAGTTCGTGACCGATGTCACGGCCGCGGGCGGTCGCATTCTCTTCGTCGGCACCAAGAAGCAGGCGCAGGAAGTTGTCGCGCACGAGGCAGCGCGCTCCGGTCAGTTCTATGTCAACCGGCGCTGGCTCGGCGGAACGCTGACCAACTTCGTCACAATCCGTTCCCGCTTGCGCACCCTCAAGCAACTGCAGCAGCAGTCTGCCAGTGGCGGATTCGAGCGGCTTCCGAATCAGGAAGCCGCGGCGAAGCGGCAGGAGCTCGAGCGGCTGGAGCGCACCCTCGGTGGTATGCGCGATATGACCGCGCTCCCGGGCGCGATCTTCGTGGTTGATCCCAAGCGCGAGCATCTGGCAGTCCAGGAAGCCCGCCGCCTCAAGATCCCGGTCATCGCCATCACCGACACCAACTGCGATCCGGACCTCGTCGACTTCATCATCCCGGGCAACGACGACGCCATTCGCTCGGTTCGCCTGATCACCGCCGCCATTGCCGACGCCGCCATCCAGGGATCGATGCAGGCTGAGATCTCGGTCGCTGAGTCCGAAATGGACATGGGCGAAGCCGAGCCGGACGCCGCGAGCATGGCGATCGAGGCGGCCGCTGTGGCCGAGGTTCCGGCCGAGGCTGAATCGACCGAGGAAGTCGAAACTCCGGTCGAGACCCAAGAGACCGCCACGGCCTGATTCGCACGAAATCAATCTGGAAGGAAGACACGATCAGTGGTTACCACTTCTCTCGTTAAAGAGCTGCGCGAGCAGACCGGCGCCGGCATCATGGACTGCAAGCGCGCGCTCGAGGAATCGGGCGGCGATCTCAAGAAGGCCGTCGATATGCTCCGCCAGACCGGCCTGGCCAAAGCTGACAAGAAGCTAGGCCGCGCGGCGCTCCAGGGCGTGATCGAGACATATGTCCACGCCGGTGGCCGCATTGCCTCGATGATCGAGCTCAACTGCGAGACCGACTTCGTCGCCCGCACCCCGGACTTCAAGACCCTGGCGCGGGAGATCGCGATGCAAGTCGCGGCGATGAACCCGCGTTATGTGCGGGCCAGCGCGGTGCCAGATCAGGCGTGGGCGGGGCTCGAATCTGAGTTCGGTGATCGCAAGAAGGCCGCCGAGGCGGTATGTTTGTATGAGCAGGCCTTCATCCGCGATCCGAAGGTCTCCATCGAGGAACTGATCCGCGAGACCGTCGCAAAGCTGGGCGAGAATATCCAGGTGTATCGGTTCGCCCGATTCGAAGTCGGAGCCGATCGCGCAGGGGCGGACGCCGACGAGTAAGTTCGATCTTCAGGCTGAGAGGGAATCCGGAATGTCGCCGTATCGCCGTGTCTTGCTCAAACTCAGCGGCGAAGCCCTCATGGGCGAGGCGCCATACGGAATCGACCCGACCGTCGCAAAATCGATCGCGGCCCAGATCAAGCGCGTCCTCGAGCATGACACGCAGATTGCCGTCGTCATTGGCGGCGGCAATATCTGGCGGGGCCTGGCCGCCAGCAGCAAGGGCATGGACCGGGCCACCGCCGACTATATGGGCATGGTGGCCACGGTCCTGAACGCACTTGCGCTGCAGGATGCGCTCGAGAAGGCCGGCGTTTACACCCGGGTCATGACCGCAATTCAGATGCACGAGGTTGCCGAGCCGTACATCCGGCGCCGCGCGATCCGGCATATGGAAAAGGGCCGCGTCGTCATCCTCGCCGCAGGCACCGGCAATCCCTACTTCACAACCGATACGGCCGCAGCCTTGCGCGCGCTCGAGCTGGACGTGGATGTCCTGCTGATGGCGAAGCACGGCGTAGACGGTGTCTATTCGGACGATCCCCGCACCAATCCCGAGGCGCGGCGGTTCCGTCAGGTGAACCATCAGGATGCGATCGAGCGTAACCTGAGAGTAATGGACACCGCCGCACTCTCTCTCTGCCGGGAGAATGGATTGCCGATCCTCGTCTTCGATATGACCGGCGATTCGTCCATCTTTGCCGCCGTAACCGGCGCCGCAGTTGGCACTTTAGTCAATTCCGGTGAGACTATCATCGATGATGCGGTCGTCGCGGTAGTGACAGAAAGTGAGAGCCCTCGATGATGAAGGACGCCATCGCTCACGCAGAGGAGCGAATGAAGAAGGCCATGGAGGCCCTGCGCCGCGACCTCTCGACCATTCGCACCGGGCGCGCATCGCCGGCGCTCCTTGATCGGGTCCATGTCGAGTTCTACGGCACTGACACGCCATTGAATCAGGTTGCCGGAGTCTCCGCGCCGGAGGCCCGGATGCTGATGATCCAGCCGTGGGACCGCGGCACAATCCCCGCCATCGAGAAGGCAATTCAAAAATCCGATCTCGGCTTGACGCCCAGCAACGACGGGCAGGTCATCCGGCTCTCGATTCCGCAGCTGACTGAGGAGCGCCGCAAGCAGCTCGTCAAGACCGTGCATGGCATGGTCGAAGAGTCAAAGGTAGCGGTCCGCAACGTCCGCCGGGATGCCGTCCATTCGGTTCAAAAGCTGACCGCCGACAAGCAAATTTCCGAGGATGAGGAACGTCGAGGCACAGCACAGATTGACGACCTCTCCAAGCAGTACACTGACCAGGCCTCCGCAATCGGCAAGGAAAAAGAGCGCGAGGTGATGGAGGACTAGCCTCCATCCAGGAGTTCGCGAACGCAGCAATGGGTGAGCTTTCCACCAGCCGGATTCCCAACCACGTCGCCATCATCATGGACGGCAATGGGCGCTGGGCTGCGCAGCGCGGACTGCCGCGTCTGGCCGGGCACGAGGCCGGCACGGAGAACATCCGCCGGATAACCTTCAGGGCCGGAGAGCTCGGGATCAAGTACTTGACCCTCTGGGCGTTCTCGACCGAAAACTGGCGCCGACCACAAGAAGAGGTCCAGGGAATCATGAAGATCCTGGCTGGCGCCATCGAGTCCGAAACCGAAGAGCTCCATCGGCAGGGCGCCCAGCTCCGGCACATCGGCGACCTTGGCGCGCTGGATCCGGACCTCCAGGACGCCGTGCGGGATGCGATTGAGTTGACCCGGAACAACGACCGCCTCGTTCTGACCCTGGCCTTCAACTACGGGGGCCGGCAGGAGATCATTCACGCAATCCAGGAGATGATCGCCGATGGTATCCATCCGGATCAAGTCGACGAGGCCTTGGTCGACCGATACCTCTACACCGCCGGAACGCCCGATCCTGATCTCGTGATCCGCACCTCGGGGGAGTACCGCATGAGTAACTTTCTGCTGTGGCAGGCCTCGTTCGCGGAACTCTATTTCAGTCCGGTCTTCTGGCCTGAGTTCGGAGCAAAAGAGCTGGAGGCCGCCGTTCTCGAATTCGGAAAGCGCGAACGCCGGTTCGGCCACGTTTCCGCAGCCACCCTGACCGCAGAATAAATCGTGCGGCAACGATCCATCAGCGCCATCGGCGTTGTGATCGCCGGGATTCTGCCCGCCCTGATTGGGGGACCCGGTTGGGCGATCGCGGTCGCCTTCTTCACCGGCGTGGGTCTCTACGAGTTCAACCGGCTCACTGATCAGGCTGGTGGTCGAACGACGCACGCCGGATACGTTGCGGTACTCGGGATGTGTGTAGTTGCCGCCTTTGGTTGGTCAGCCTCGATAACCATGCTCCCGCTGGCGTTGACCGTGGGACTCGTGCTTATGGTCGTGCTCACGCGTGGCAACGCATCTGGATCGCTCAGTGCGGTCGCGTTTGACCTGGCGGGTGCGCTTTACCTGGCAGTGCCAGCATTTTCCGCCATCTCCCTTCGCCGGCTCGATGGCTCCATTTCGAAGGACTGGCTTGCCTCGACGGCCGACTTCCTCTCGCCGTCGTGGGATGCTGCAGAGCGTGGTTTGGCCTGGCTGTTGTTCGTAATCGTCGTGACATGGCTGAGCGACACCGGAGCGTATCTGGTCGGGCGCAGCTTCGGCAAGACTCCGCTGGTTCCCTTGATCAGCCCGAAAAAGACCGTCGAAGGGCTGCTCGGCGGCCTGGCTGCAGCAATCCTCTTTGGGCTGCTGGCGAACTGGCTATTTGGTCTCGGCCTGCCAATCCTCGTCGCGGCTGGTGCGGCCCTGGTACTGGCGCTGCTGGGTGTCGTGGGTGACCTGGCCGAGTCCCTCCTGAAGCGACAGGCGGGCGTCAAGGACAGTGGTACGCTAATCCCTGGCCACGGCGGAATGCTCGATCGGATCGATGCCCTCCTCTTCACCTGGACCGCCGGCCTCTATCTTGCGCAGCTGTGCGATCGGTATTGGTCATGACATCTCATCATGGCGATCCCATCCGAATCGCCCTTCTCGGTTCAACCGGATCAATCGGAACCCAGACAGTTGACGTGGTGCGCGCGCATCCGGATCGTTTCCGCCTCATTGCCATCGCGGCAGGAACAAACGCGCAACTCCTCGAAGCGCAGATCGCGGAGTTCCGCCCGCAAGTTGCCAGTCTCGACTGCGACACAATGATTGAGGTGCCGCCCCAAACGCAACTGCTGCACGGCTCCGAAGGCTTGATCGAATGCGCGACGGTACCGGGGGCCGACATCGTGGTGGTCGCAACCTCGGGCATTGCCTCCCTGCGAGCGGTCATCGAAGCAGCGAAGCTGGGCCGAACGATTGCACTGGCGAACAAGGAGGCACTCGTCTGCGCGGCGGACGTTATCCTGCCGATCGCGCGCGCGCACTCCGCGGAACTGCGACCGGTCGACAGCGAGCACAGCGCGATTTGGCAGGCGATGGGCTCCCTGAACCGGCCGGATGTGCGCCGCCTGACCTTGACAGCTTCAGGCGGCCCCTTTCGCACGGTTTCCATTGAGCAAATGGAAGCGGTCACGGTCCACGATGCACTCAATCACCCAACCTGGACCATGGGAACCAAGATCACGATCGACTCGGCTACCTTGGTCAACAAGGGGCTCGAGATCATCGAGGCCCATCGCTTATTCGGAATTCCGTACGATCGAATCGATGCCGTCATTCATCCTGAAAGCATCGTCCACTCGCTCGTCGAGTTCGTCGACGGCAGCACGATCGCACAGCTCAGCATGCCGGATATGCGCTTGCCGATCCAATACGCGCTGACGGCTCCGACTCACGTCGATCGGACCGTACCGTCGTTGAACCTGGCGGAGATTGGGGCACTCACTTTTGAGGCGGTCGACCACGAACGGTTTCCGGCACTTCGCCTCTGCGTTGCGGCTGGTGAGGCGGGAAGCTCAACATCCGCCGCCCTCTGCGCCTCCGACGAAGTCGCTGTCGACGCATTCGTAAATGGTCGAATTCGGTTCGTAGACATTCCGACGATCATTGCGAAAACGCTGGATCGACATTCGAGGTGCAATATGCATTCGCTCGACGATGTTGAGGCCGTGCTCATCGAGGCAGGCGCTGTCGCCCAGCAACTCGTCGCGGCGCTGTGATGCCTACCCTCGGGCGATCGAGATGGCACGGACACTCGCCGCTCCCGCAGCTGCTAGTTCAACGGCGCAGCTCGAGATCGTCGCCCCGGTCGTAATCACGTCATCGAGAATGATTAATCGGCGATTGCGAACCATGCCGGAATTCGCGCATGCAAATGCGCCCTCAACTGCGAGCCAACGATCCTCGCCGCTTCGCCCGACCTGCGAACCACGGTCGACGATGCGTTCAAGCGCGGGCACGAGCGGTATCCCGAACGACCGCGACACGTGCGTTGCCAGCAATTCAGTCTGATTGAATCCCCGATCCCGCAACTTCCGCTTGTGGATGGGGACAGGCACGATCCCGTCGACATCATCAAGTTGATCGGCGATGCGAGCGATCTGATTGGCGAGCATCGGGGCTCTGGCTCGCTCACCGTCGTATTTGAGCCGGTGAATCGCGTCCCGCACCCAGTCCCGGAACGGGAATACGGAGCGAAGCCGGTCGATTTCTGTAGGCAGCGATGCGCATTCGCAATTGTGCGCATCAACGACCCCGCAGCGGGAGCATCCAGGATTCAAGATCGGCGATACCGTCGCCAGGCATCCGGCACAGACCCATTCGCCGCGCCGCCCGCACGACGCGCACATCGGAACATAAACCGCCTCAACGATCCAGTCCGCAACCCTTCGAGCGATTCTTGGCTCAAGCTGAATCTGATGCCTCAAGTGGACCTCACCATGAAACAATCATAGTCGCTGAGGCCGCAGAAATGAGCCCGCGGAGGCATGAATTCGCCGCCGTGGGCTCACCCCTTTGAGGTCGAAGTCGGAAGTTACCGGAATGCCTCGATGACCCGGGGTACCGCGGGACCGAGGATCACGACGTAGAATGCCGGAAAGATCAAGAAGACCATCGGGAACAGCATCTTGAGCGGAGCCTTTTGCGCCTTCTCTTCCGCCAATTGTCGTCGCCGAACTCGCATGGCTTCTGACTGAATTCGGAGAACCTGAGTGATCGGTACGCCGAGTGTGTCTGCCTGGATCACCGAACTGACGAATGTCGATAGTCCGTCTTCGTCGGCACGAATCGCCATTTCGCGTAATGCCTCGCGCTTGGTCTTGCCAATTCGCATTTCCGAAAGCACCCGGGCAAACTCCCGTGTCAACGCGTTGTCCCACTTTTCGGCGACGCGCTGCAATGCCGGGTCAAATCCAAGTCCTGATTCAACTGAAATCGTGAGGAGGTCGATCGCATCTGGCAGTGACCGAGTGATCTCTTTCCGACGCGACTTGATCTTCCGATCGAGCCAGATATTCGGCAAGAGAAAGCCGAAGACTCCGATCACGGCACCAATAAGTAACGCGGTACCAAATCCCAGTTGCGATACGAAAAGCAGAAGAAACGCACCGCCTCCGAGACCGAGCGCTACCAGATATCGGAGCCCAAGAAACTCAATTGGGCCGAGCCCACTCGGGTTTCCTGCTTGACCCAACTTGATTCGAGTTCGCTCGAGACTGGCACCAGGTGACCGGCTCCCAAGCGAAATCGACCACCGTTTGAGGGTCGGCTTGACAACCCGAGTCGCGAATCCCTCCTTACTGGAATCATCCTCGATGCCACCGGCCCTGTTCGCGAACGCGCTCAGTCTTTCGTCCAACTCAGGCGATGTGGTTTTTCGTCCCCGAAGACCAACCAGGACCATGAGCACGCTCAGAGCACCTAGTACCAGTACAACCGTTATGTTCATGATGCCCTCGCCGCTCCTGACTCCAAATCGGCCCTAAACTTCGATTGACGCGATCTTTCGCATAGCCAAGAATCCACAACACACCAGGATCAGGGCCCCGATTGGCATGCAGATCCACGGCCACACAAATAGCTCCATGATGTAGCCGGGATTCATAACAAAGATCAGACCCGCCAGGAAAATCGGCATCAATGAGATGATGGTCCCGGAAAGCTGCACTTGCGCGGTGAGAACCTTGATTTCGCCGTGAATGCGGACGCGCTCTCGGATGGTGTGGCCGATTGTCGTCAGTATCTGCGCGAGATTGCCGCCGACCTCATGTTGGATATTGATCGCAGTAACCAGGAGGTCGAGATCCTCACTCGGCACGCGGCGAAGCATATTTTGCAAGGCTTCCTCAGTCGACATACCCAGTCCGACTTCGCGAACGACCCGCCTGAACTCCCCCGCGATCGGATCCTTTGCTTCCCGGGAAACCAACTCCATCGTCTGAAGCAGGCTGTAGCCGGCTCGGAGCGAGTTGGCCATCAGGCTGATGGTGTCGCCGAGTTGATGGATGAACTTCTTGATTCGCATTTTCCCCTTGATCGAGAGGACGATCGCCGGAACTGCGAACCCAAGAAAACCAAAGACGATGCCGAAAAGGATTCCGAAGGCGGGCGCCAGAAGCGCACTCGTCACGAAGAATCCAAGCACAAAGCCGCCGCCGGCTGAAACGACGCGAATCAGGAAGAACTCACCGACCGTCAGGCGACTGTCGGCCCGCGTGAGCATGTTGGCTGTCTTCTCGGCGATCGAGCGACCCTCGATCATCTGCTCGAGCGAGATTGCCACGGAGCTCGGACGGTGCTTGTTTCCGCTGGAATCAGCGACCGCCAGCAAGTCATCCCGGGTTGCGAAGCGCCCCATGCGCTCCATAACCTCGTCGGGAGATTGCTTGCGTCGCTTGCTCAGCACCAAACCCAGGAGGATCAGCACCAGGGCAAGGAGCCCGACTCCTATTAATGTCGCTGGCATGTCAATCGACTCCGATCCTCATGAACCTTGGGCTGGCGCCCGTTCATCCAAGCGCCCGCCGTTGCGTCCTAGAACTGAATGCCCGCGCCGAAGATGTTCGGCGGCAGATAAATGTTATGAACTTCGAATCGATGAATGAACTTCGGCCGAATGCCTGTCGGTTTCATTCGGCCGACGATCTTGCCGTTCTCGACGCCGGTCTGCTGGAAGGTGAAAATATCCTGGAGGACGATCACATCGCCTTCCATGCCCTGAACCTCGGTGACGTTCGTGATCTTGCGGGTGCCGTCCTTGAGGCGATCTTGCTGAACGATCAGATCCACAGCTGATGCGATCTGCTCGCGAATAGCGCGCACAGGCAAATCCATGCCGGCCATGAGGCACATAGTCTCGAGACGAGAAAGCGTGTCGCGCGGGCTGTTCGCGTGAGCCGTCGTCATTGAGCCGTCGTGGCCGGTGTTCATCGCCTGGAGCATGTCCAGCGCCTCACCGCCGCGGCACTCTCCGACGACGATACGCTCAGGCCGCATTCGGAGGGAGTTGATGACCAGGTCCCGGATCGTCACCTCGCCCTTGCCTTCGATGTTCGGCGGGCGGGACTCGAGCCGCACAACGTGATCCTGCCGAAGTTGGAGCTCTGCCGCATTCTCTATGGTCACGATGCGCTCGTCGTCCGGAATGAATGACGACAACACGTTGAGCATTGTTGTCTTACCGGAACCAGTACCGCCGGAAACCACGATGTTAAGCCGCGCTTCGACGCAGGCCTTGAGGAACGTCGCCATTTCGGCCGTAAAAGTTCCGAACCGGATCAGGTCCTCGACCGTGAATGGGTCCTTGGAGAACTTTCGGATCGTGACTGTCGGGCCGTTCAGTGCGATCGGAGGAATCACCGCATTCACGCGGGAGCCATCCGGAAGGCGCGCGTCAACGGTCGGCGACGACTCGTCAATGCGGCGACCGAGCGGTGATACGATCCGGTCGATGACCCGCATCACGTGCTCATCGTCATTGAACTCAACATCCGCGAGCTCGAGCTTACCAGCGCGCTCGACGTAGACTTGCTTCGGCCCGTTGATCATGATTTCCGAGATGGTCGGCTCCTTTAGCAGCGGCTCAATCGGTCCGAATCCCAGGATCTCGGCCGAGATCGCTTCAAAGAGGCGCAACCGCTCGACGCGCGTGAGAGAGATACCCTCGGCCTCGAGGACCGCGGAAAATGTCTCCTCGACAGTTCGTCGAACTTCGTCGGCATTGCCCAGGTCCATGCGCGGATCCAGTTCGGCAATCAGCCGGTTCTGGACGCGGAGCTTCATTTCCTTGAAGTTGTCCTGCTTCGTCGTGCCACGTGCGCGCTGCGCTTGCTGAGTCTGCTCAGACAGCGTGCCGGTCTGACGTGGTGGCGACTGGAAGAGGTCACCGGTCGAACCGGCCGGAGGCGTTGTGCCCGTCGGCTTGACGAAGAGCTCACCAGTCCCAACCGAACCAGTCCCGGCTGCTGGCATCCCTGACGTTCCAGCATTCGCGCCAGTGGCGGGTGCCGTGCCGGCCGCCGTATTTTCTGCATTGAGTCGTTTGAGCAGCGACATTCTGACGCCTCCGCGAACTAGAACCCGAACAAGAATTCCGGTCAATCCGGAATCGGTAAACCGCTAACTTGCCTTTTTGCGAATTGCCGGTCGCATCCACCGGCTGAGACCCTTCTGCGCCGCGTTGGATTGCGTCATCAGATTTGAGTCTTCCACATCCAGCACTTCGAACGATCGAGTCAGTGACTGCGCCAGGCGATCGATCTCGATAGCCAGGCTGCTCGATGGTGCACTTTGAACGACTGGGACTCCTTCGTTCACAGCACGCATGACCAGCATCGGCTCGTCGGGCAGGCGAGCAAGAATTTCACCCTTGAGGCTGGCGCCAACATCGTCGATCGGAATGCCCGCCTGTAGCGTCGAACGATTGATGACCAGTGAGATGCGATCGTGGTCGTAACCGAGGAGATCGCTGAGTTCCAGGTATTGCTTCGCGCCCTTGATTGCGGTCAGTTCGAGCGTCAGCATGACGAGGATCTTGTCCGAGTGATCCAGCAATGTCAGGGTCACTTCATCAAAGGACGGACGGGTATCCACGATGATGTAGTCGAACATTGAGATCAGGTATTGGAGCACCTGGCGAACGTGCTCGCCGCTCACCTGTTCTCCCGACTGGGCATCTGGTGGCGCCGTGAGCAGCTTCACACCTGAGGAGTGCGTAATCAGGATGTCGCTGACGAGATCACGGTCGAGATTGTGGATGTTGCGAACGATATCCGAGATGCTCTTCTGCTCGGTTGCGTTCATTACGACACCGAGGTCGCCGTGGAGGAGATTGCCATCGATAACGGCGATCTCCTTCTCCGGGTTCCGATTCCGGATAGCCACCGCGAGATTTGCGGCAAGCATGGTCCGGCCGACTCCACCCTTCAGGCTGAACGTGGAAAAGATTTTCGCCTTCCGATTCCTGGAAAGACTGGATGACGAACTGTGGGTCGACTGGACTTCCGTGACGACCCTTCGAGTCTGCTGCTGCAGTACGCTGACTTTCCTGATGCTGTCGATCAGTTCGTCGAGACTGAACGGCTTGGCGAGGAACTCGCGTGCACCCGCCGTCATTGATCGGCGAAGGTACTCCGGCTCATTCTGAACCGACATCATGATTACTGCAGTGTTCGGGAATCGGCTCGTGATCCTGGTCGTGGCAGTAATGCCGTCCATGCCAGGCATATTGACGTCCATCAGGACGATGTTCGGCTCGAGCCGCTCGCACAGACTGAGTGCCTGTTCGCCATTGTCGGCCATCCCGACAACTTCCACATCCGGCTCGAAGCGAAGTAGTTTCGCGACGTTGTCGCGACTCTCTGCGATGTCGTCGACGATCAGAACCCGGATCTTGCCACTCATCGTTCTTGCTTGCCCTGCTCTTGCGTCCTGCTGACAGTTGTCAAACTCGTGTCGCCTTGGTTTGGAGCGCCGCGGGGTGCGAAACTACGCTATCCCCGCGGCACTGCCAATCGAGATGGTGCTATTGCTTGTTGTTCTTGGCCTCAGGAGCCTTGATCGACTTCGGCCATGGCATCGAGTAGGTCTTGTCCGACATCAGGATCTGGAACGTGATGCCAGTCGTCGT
>DASQCG010000025.1:0-5775 GCA_035634825.1 Thermomicrobiales bacterium
ACATCAGGTGCAGGCGCATCGTGTCGGCACCATGTTCGGCCACGATCGGGTCTGGATCGACTTGCGTGCCCCGGCTCTTGCTCATCTTGACCCCCTCTTCGGAGAGGATCATGCCCTGATTGCGCAACCTGGCAAACGGCTCGTCGTGCTCGAGCAGGCCGAAATCCCGCAGCACACGCGTAAAGAAGCGCGCGTAGAGCAGGTGCAGGATAGCGTGCTCGATACCACCGGTATAAAGATCGACCGGCGACCAGTCCTTGACCTTCTCCGGGTCAAATGGTGCCTTCTCGTTGTGCGGATCGAGGTAGCGATACCAGTACCACGACGAATCCATGAACGTGTCCATGGTGTCGGTTTCGCGCCGTCCGGGACCGCCACATTTCGGGCAGGTGACGTTCAGGAACGCTTCGTGCGACACCAGCGGGCTCTGACCGGTTGGCTTGAACTCCGCGTCGAGCGGTAGCCTCACCGGAAGATCTTCGTCCGGAACAGGAACGATGCCGCAATCCTGGCAGTAGATGATCGGGAACGGCGTGCCCCAGTAGCGCTGGCGAGAGATCAACCAATCGCGCAAGCGATACGAAACCTCGCCTCGGCCGCGTCCTTCGCGCTCCAGCCAGGTGACGACCTGCGGGACAACTTCGGGGCTATGCTGACCGGTGAAGGGACCGGAATCGATCATCGTCCCAGGGCCGTGATATGCCTCGGATCGCTCCTCAGGATCAACCGGGGAGCCGTCCTCCGGCTCGATGATGGCCCGGATCGGCAGGCCAAAGGCCCGGGCAAAATCGAAGTCGCGCTGGTCGCCATATGGCACGGCCATGATCGCGCCGGTACCGTAACCCATCAGGACATAATCGGCTATCCAGATCGGAATTCGCTCGTCGTTGACCGGGTTGATCGCGTACGCGCCGGTGAATACCCCTGACTTTGGCCGGGATTCGTCGGTCGACATCCGCTCGATCTCCGACTTCCGCCGTGCCAGATCGACATACCGATCGACGTCCGCACGTTGTGTTGCCGTCGTGAGTCGATCGACCAGTGGATGCTCTGGCGCGAGGACCATGAATGTCGCGCCCCAGACCGTGTCGGGCCGGGTCGTGAACACCTCCATCGGCTCTCCCGATTCGGTGCGGAAGACCAGGAGTGCCCCTTCCGAGCGGCCGATCCAGTTGCGCTGCATCGTCTTGACCCGCTCGGGCCAGTCAACGGTGTTCAGACCGTCGATCAACTCGTCGGCGTACTTCGTAATGCCGAAGTACCACTGCTCGAGGTCGCGCTTGTAGACCTCAGCGCCACACCGTTCGCAGATGCTGCCATCCAGGACTTGCTCGTTCGCCAGCACGGTTTGGTCATTTGGACACCACCAGACCGATCCTTTGGCCCGGTACGCGAGACCGCGCTCCAGCATGCGCAGGAAGATCCACTGGTTCCAGTGGTAGTAGTCAGGATCGCAGGTAATAACCTGCCGCTCCCAATCGATGCTCGCTCCCATGTGCACGTACTGCTTGCGCATGTGCTCGATGTTCTGGTACGTCGATTTGGAGGGGTGGACGTTGGACTTGATGGCGGCGTTCTCTGCCGGCAATCCAAACGCGTCGAAGCCCATCGGGAAGAGCACGTTGAAGCCCTGCCGCCGCTTGAACCGCGCGAACGCATCCGGTGCCACGAACGCATACCAGTGACCAACGTGGAGGATGCCAGACGGGTATGGGTACATTGTCAGCGAGTACCAGTTCGGCTTGTCCGACTCGTCCGGGGTTCGGTAGAGCTCGTCCGCAGCCCATCTTGCCTGCCACTTGGCATCAATAGCGGTTGCGTCCAAGCGGCCGGTTTCCTGTTCGCGGTTGATTGGAGACGCCATCGTGCATATCCCTTGCTGGTGCTGATGCTGGCTAACGATATGACAATGCAAAACAGCCTTCCCGGCGATGACCGCGGAAGGCTGTCGAGACATCCTGTCGTGGTGGAGCTGAGGGGGCTCGAACCCCTGACCTCAACACTGCCAGTGTTGCGCTCTCCCAGCTGAGCTACAGCCCCAACAGCAATGCATGGTTCGATCCGCTGTATGCAGCGCTCGAGTCGAAGAAGCCTACCAATTGCCCTCGTATCATGTCAATGAAAATAAGCCCGATTTCGCGCAGGGAGAGGACAATTGGCCACGAGTCTCGAGCAGATCGCCGCCGGCATCATTGAGCGCCTGACCACGGTCAGCCATGTACGGGATCGTGCTCTGGGCGATTGCCGGCAGGTCGTCCGCTGGTCGGCCAATTCGG
Organism: Thermomicrobiales bacterium; assembly: GCA_035634825.1. Taxonomy (GTDB): domain Bacteria; phylum Chloroflexota; class Chloroflexia; order Thermomicrobiales; family UBA6265; genus DASQCG01. Next base: position 2,277 of record DASQCG010000025.1, read on the forward strand.
TTAGGGCATCGCATCGCGGTGATTTCGATGAATCGGCCCGGGAGCTCGAAGAGGCCAGGTCACTCGCGCAGTCCGTCTTCGCATATACCCGGGATATTCCCAGCGTTTACTGGGCCGGCTACGTGCAAGACGCGATGAAGGAATATGCCGAGGCGTCAATCACCAACGCGATCATCCGGAACCGGGCGATCCCGACACCGTCCGACCTTGGGGTTGAGGATGCGGCCTATCTCAACGCGTTGGCGGAGGCGGCAAGCGAGCTACGACGCGATACGCTCGATCTCCTTCGTGGCGACGAACTCGATCGCGCAACGGATCTGCTTGCACTCATGGACGAAATCTACGCGGTCCTTGTCTCGATCGACTTTCCGGACGCGATCACCGGTGGATTGCGGCGGACGACGGATAGCCTTCGCGCCGTGCTGGAGCGAACCCGCGGCGACCTGACCGTTACGATCAACCAACGGCGCCTTGAGCGAGCCGTGCGGTCGATGCAAGGGTCGCTCGGCCTTCCGCCATCGGAACTCAGCCAGCAGGGGGATCCGGAAGCGTGATCGCAACGCCCGTGCCCGCTCCATAGCCATGGGTCGCCAGCCAGCCGGCTGGAACTTCAAGGACGTAATGCACGCCAATTGGTGAGGTGTAGCGCGGGAGATCGGCGTCCGGGGTGATCGGCATCGGGCAGACCGATTCTGCCGCACCGACGATCTTCTCGCCCTCGATCCAGACGATGTCGAGACAGAATCGCATGCCCTTCATCCAGAACGTGCGCATCGAAGCATCATCGAACACGAAGAGCATGGCAGTTCCCGGCTCGAGACCGTCCCGGTAACCAAGCCCGCGACCCTGAAGCGGCGAAGTGTCGGCAATCTCTGCCTGAAGCTCATCAGTTCCGACAACGACACTCGCGACTTCGGTCGACCACGGATGACCATCGCGCCAGGACGGCACCGCCGGCTTCGCTTCGGCGACTGCCGGCGCAAGCAACAGCACCGCAAAGATCAGCGCGACGAGTCGGCTTCCCATGTTGGACTCCAGTTCGACAGCTCCGCCGCGAAGCGCTGTAACTCCGCGACCATACCGGTTACCCCATCAACTATCAGGTCTGACTCGGCGAGGAGCCTTGCGGGACTTTCAGGTGCGCGGACCCCGATCGACGCGCTAGCCAGCAATTCACCGGACTCGGTCAACTCCCGCAACGCCCGAAAGCCATCCAGATCGGTGATGTCATCCCCGAGGAATGCCGCGGTCTTGATTCCGCGCAGGCGGATGTCATTCACCACGAAGACGCCCTTGTTGATGTCCAGCCGGGGACGAAGCTCGAAGACCAGCCGGCCCTCTGTGAGCAGCAAGCCGTACCGATCGGCAATCTCTGACAAGACTGCCTTCAGCACGATCGCTGATGCATTCGGATTCTTCGTCAGCCGATAGTGAACCGAGCCGGTGAATGTTTTGTCCTCGATGATCAGTCCGTCAGGAAGCGCATCCGCTAATGACTCGACTTCCGCGAGGGCCGCCGAGACATTCATCGATGCGGCCGCGACGTCCTCCGAGATGACCCGTCCCGAGGCAGTCATGAGCTCGAAGCCATGGTTCCCCGCGTAGTCCAATTCCTGCAATCCCACAAGTCGGCGTGCGTCGGCAGCGGCACGGCCGCTGATCGCGACGACGCGTATCCCGTGCGCGCAGATTTCGCTCAACGCCTCCGCCGCTCCGGGCAGCAGGAAGGCGTCCGCCGGGGTCGCCGCAATCGGCGAGATCGTCCCGTCGATGTCCGTGTACAGGGCCATCCGCCCCATCACCGCCAACTCAAGCAGTCGTTCCGCTACTCGCACGGTCTCCCCTACTGGAACTGGTAAATCTGTCCCTGAACAGCATCGATATACATCTCGATGACCACTCCGTGCGAGCGCACGGCGACATGGTAGATGGCCGCGCCCGTCGGCACTCCCGGCGGCCCGATCGGCTGCATCTCGGTGCTCACGCGAACATCAAGGGCGGTGATCGTATCTTCGCCCTTGGCATCGATCTTGTCGGACTGCATCAGCACGGCGTAGAGACTGTCGAAATTGATCTCGCTGTCCGGGAGCGGGATGATCGCCGCCGGATCCGTATTGACCGGAATGACCTCAGTCGTGTCCGAGCGGTAATACGCCTGGGCTTCGCGAGAGAAGAACGTGGCCTGCCAGCGGAATCCCGATTCGAACAGCTCGCAGGAGATCCCGAGCTCGATCAGGACTGCGTCCTCCTTCCAGGCGGCAGCGCGCCCCCTGGCTACTGACAGACCGGCTTGCCAGCGTTTCTGAATCTCGGGCAGATCCTTGATTCGCAAGGTACCGGACTCGCAGGGCGCTCCGGTCGTCCGCCCCACAGCGGCAGTTGGCCGGGCAATTGTCGGCGTGCTGCTCGGGATGGGGGTGTGCTCCGATGGATTGCCGAGGTCCGGTCCGCCACAGGCGGCGAGGACCATGACCGTCAATGCCACGACGAGCCCATGAGCGAAGCGGTCGCGTCGAAACGAACGTTTAACAAGACCTGACACGAAATTCCTCTTCAGATCGGTATACTCTCGCCCAAACCTGAGACCTGTGTGAACAGGGTAATCGAGAATCGAAATGACAGTCCGCAAGGCTGGCTAGCGGGAGCCTGATGAACCTCTACAACTCAGCGACGCGATCGGTAGAGCCGCTGACCGTAATCAGCAACCACGTCGGAATATACGTCTGCGGCGTGACACCCTATGACACGACACATGCCGGCCACGCCTTCACATTTCTGACGTTCGACATCCTGGTCCGCTTCCTTCGCTCCCGCGGCTACGACGTGACCTACGTCCAGAATGTCACCGACATCGACGATGACATCCTGCGCAAGTCAAAGGAGCTCGGGACGACCTGGGACGAACTGGGCCGCAGTGAGACCGAAAAGTATCTGAACGACATGCGACAACTGAACGCACTTCCGTTCGACCACTATCTGCGGGCAACCGAGACTGTTCCGCTGATGGTCTCATTGATAGAGACGCTGGTCGAGGAGGGTCATGCGTACGTGGCCAATGGCAGCGTCTATTTCTCGGCCGCGTCCGATCCCGAATTCGGCAAACTCTCGCGCATTCCACGCGGCGAGATGCTGGCGGTCGCAAACGAGCGCGGCAACAATCCGGATGACCCGAACAAGCGGGACCCGATCGACTTCATACTCTGGCAAGCGGCCAAGCCCGGCGAACCGACCTGGGACTCGCCGTGGGGACCGGGCCGGCCGGGCTGGCACATCGAGTGCTCGGCGATGGCGCTCGACATCCTCGGCGACGGCTTCGACATCCACGGCGGCGGCCAGGACCTCGCGTTTCCGCACCACGAGAACGAGCGCGCGCAAGCGGTCGCGGAGGGCAATCGGTTCGCCCGACACTGGGTGCACAACGGGTGGGTCATGGTCGAAGGCGAGAAGATGGCGAAGTCGCTCGGCAACTTCACCGATCTGTTGGACTACGTCGCCGTCT
>DASQCG010000026.1:0-1509 GCA_035634825.1 Thermomicrobiales bacterium
GTGGATGGTACGGCCCTCGGAACGCAAGGGAGAGTCGGCATCGAGGTCTTCGAGGTCGGATAAGATCGATCCCAGGATTAACAGACAATCCGAATCGTTGATGAACTGCTGAACCTCATCACGCGCGATGAGTCCCCCGTACACTCCGGCGTAGAGGGGGTGGTCTTCGCGGATGACGGATTTGCCGAGCAGGGTGGAGGCGATCGGAATTTTCAAGCGCTCGATGAGCCGCGTCAAATCATCCTGAAGCCCGAAGCGGCCGATTTCGGCGCCGGCCAACACGGCCGGTCGTTTGGCGGAGGCCAGCATGGCCCGCACTTCTCCAATAGCTTCTTCCAGGGCGGCGGGATCACTTGGTTCGTCGTCGAGGCACAGTGGCCGTAGCGGATGGTGCAGAGTCGTGTGGACGAGATCGCGAGGGATTTCGATGTAAATCGGGCGCCGGTACCGCATGAGAGCGGCAAATGCACGGTCCATCTCACGCTCGGCGGTCGTTGGATCGTCGAGGGACACCGAGGCCACGGTCATGCGCTCAAAGACCTCCCGTTGCGTCGAAAAGTCCCGCACCATGTGGTGCATGTACGGCATGCGTACGCGTTCCGAAAGCCCGGGGGAACCGGTCAGAAGGACGACCGGAGAACGTTCGGCGTACGCACAGGCGATGGCATTGACGCAGTTCAGCCCGCCGACACAGTAGGTGACGCAGGCGGCGCCGATGCCGTTGATTCGTGCGTAGGCATCGGCAGCGAATCCTGCGCAATCCTCACGAGTCGTCCCGATGTGGCGGATGGGAGAGCGTTCAATGAGCTGGTATAGGCTGAGGACGTAGTCGCCTGGAATGCCGAAAATGTGGCGCACGCCCAGCTGATACAGCCGTTCGATCACGGCAGACCCGATTGTCGCGTTGTTCTCCATTGTCACGCTGCCTGCTCGATACGGACGCCTGTTGATGGTGTCCGGTTCCAGCAAATCACAGCGGGCGCGACCCGTCAAGCATAGACAGAACGGTGTGCATTCACTCGGTCACGGGCTTGACCTTCGGCCATCTCCATCGGATAACTACCGCATGACCACCGAGCAGGATACTCCGACAGGCGTTGTCACATTGGCGCGCGCCAACGAAATTGCAGGCACCGGTCACCTGTGGATTTATGCCGGCTTTATCCATGCCGTCCGCGGGCAGCCGGTTACCGGAGACCTCGTCGATGTCGTGATGCCGAACGGTCGCTTCTATGCGCGCGGGCTCTACAATCCCGCCTCGAAAATTCGTGTCCGCATTCTTACATTCCAAGAAGAACCGATCACCCCGGCGTTCTGGAGGGAGCGGATCGCCCAGGCGGTGCGGCTACGGACGCGAATTGCGTCCGAGACGACCGCCTATCGTCTGATCTATGGCGAAGCGGACCTGTTACCTGGGCTGATCGTCGATCGATACGATGATGTGCTGGTGATGCAAACGCTCTCGAGCGGGATGGATCGCCGCAAAGAGATGCTGGCCGATCTCCTGTG
>DASQCG010000027.1:0-6186 GCA_035634825.1 Thermomicrobiales bacterium
CGGCCGCGCGGTAGAGATCGAGCCGCACGTGGTTATAGTCGATGAGTTGGGCCATTATCCCGCCTCTCCGGCGCCCGGGATTCACATGATTTGCCGACGAGCCAGTGCGTCCACGCTATTCACCGTGTTCGGCCATGTCAGCCGGCAAACGGGGAATGGGTCTGGGGCCGCGGTAGCCTGATCATGAGCCCACGCCGATCAGACCGATGACGAGGATGCCGAGAACCGCGCCAGTGATCGCCCAGGTGCTCTTCGTCGGCGCGGGTGCCCTGCACGGCATCAGCATGCAGTATCCCGGTGAGGATGAGTGCGGCTACGATTGCGTCCCGGCACCAGAACAGCCGGCGAAGACCAACAGTTCATGGGCGCCTCAGGTTCCGCCTGGAGTATTGCCGTATGCGGATTTTGTTTGCCGAGGATGACCCGACGCTGCGCGAGTTCGTGACGCGTGGACTGCACGAGTCTGGATACGCTGTCGATCCGTTTGGAGACGGCGAGGAGGCTCTGCTTGCCATTCGAACGACTGCCTACGACGTGGTTATCCTTGATGTGAATCTCCCCGGCATCGACGGATTCGAGGTCTTGCGACGCGTACGGGAAGGGCCGGACCCCGGCCCGGCCGTACTCTTCCTGACCGCGCGGGACGCGATCGAGGACCGCGTCGCCGGCCTGGACCTCGGCGCGGAAGACTATCTGGTCAAGCCGTTCGCGTTTGCTGAGCTTCTGGCCAGGATCCGCTCCCTGTTGCGGCGGGGCGGCGGGCGATCGCCGATTCTCCGGGTGGCCGATGTCGAGCTTGATCCGGCGTCGCGTACCGCGCGCCGCGGCGACCAGGTCATCGAGTTCACCGCGAAGGAGTATGCGTTGCTGGAATATTTGATGCGCAATGCCGGTCGTGTCGTGACGAAAGCAATGATTGCCGAGCATGTCTGGAATTTCGATCTGGAGGCCGAGTCGAACTTTATCGAGGTTTATGTCTATATGGTGCGCAAGAAGATCGACCGTCCCGGTGTCTCGTCATTGATCAGGACGCTGCGGGGAATCGGGTACCGACTCGATGATTCTGCGTCGTAACGTCCACATCCGGACACGGATCGCGCTCCGGATTGCGGCATTCTCGAGCGCCCTGCTCATCCTTATGGCGGTCGGCGTCATCGGCGTCTTCCAGCAGCAGTTGTTTGCCGGCCTGGACGACGTCTTGAGCGTCCGCGCAGAGTCCAATCAGCAACTGATCGATTTCGGGACCACTCCGCCGTCATTACGGCTCGTCGACGATCCAAATCGCGAACTCTTGACCGGTGAAGCGGTGCTTCGTCTGTACGCCGTGGATGGCACATTACTGACTGATGCGTCGCCCGAGACAGGGGTGACGCCAGACGAGCGAGCGGCCGTACTGGCGGTAGCGCCCGGCCGTGACGTGCGTAAGACCGTCGACCTTGCGGACGACGAGGACTATCGGGTCGTTGCGAAACTGGTTGGCAACCATGGGACGAGTCCGGTAGTGCTGGTGACCGGGCTCGAGCAATCCCGCGCGAGCGGCCCACTCCGGACACTGCGCATTATCCTGGCTATTGCGATTCCGGCGACCGTCGCCGGCACCGCGCTGGGCGGGTACTGGGTGGCCCGGCGCGCCCTGCAGCCTGTGTCCGAGATGACCACGACCGCGCAACATATCACCAGGTATGGCGATCTCAGCAAACGTGTTCCCGGCAGCGACACGGGAGATGAGCTTGGGCATCTGGCGGCGACACTCAACGTGATGATCGAGCGTATCAATGATACCGTCGAGCGCGAACGCCGCTTCACCGCTGATGCCTCTCACGAGCTGCGTACGCCACTGGCCGCGATCGAAGCGGGGATCGATGTGACGCTCGCCAATGAGCGGAGCGGCGACGAGTACCGCCGGGTGCTGGCAATCGTGCGCGGGCAGACGCGGAGACTCGATCGTCTAGCCAATCAACTCCTGCTCCTGTCGCGGCTGGATGGGGATGACGTCCGCCAGACCTTCGCGCCTATCGAGCTCAACGGATTGCTGGAGGCCGTGGCCGAGTCGTTTACCAGCGCGCATCCCCGCGCAGCATTCGTAACGGACATCCCGGCGGATTCCGTGGCCGTATGGGGGGACAACGAGCTTCTGGCCCGGGCGGTAATGAATGTGCTGGAGAATTCGGTCACCCATGCAGGTGACGATGCCGCAATCGTCCTGGGCCTTCGTCGCGATCTATCGCGCGTGGTGATCACGATTGAGGACGACGGTCCTGGCATCCCTCCCGCGTTTGCGGATTCGGTCTTCCGGCGCTTCCGTCGTGTCGATGGTCACGTCGTGCGGGGCACTGGACTTGGACTCTCGATCGTGCAAGCGATCGTTGAATGTCACGGTGGCATCGTCGCCTTTGTTGCGCCGAATCGGTCCGATGGCGCCCGCCTCGAGATTGTGCTGCCTGCGACTGATGAGAGCCGGTCCGGTGGATAAGACGAACAGCGGGCAATACGTGCCCGCCGTTCGCTCATCAGACGCCGGATTCGCTACGCGAGAGCACCCTTAGCAGGTGAGGCATCTCGCCGGGACATGTTGAGGTACGCGACCAGTCCCATGATCGCGGCCAGAAACAGCATCGTTGTGCCAACGGTGCCGAAGCCGAGTCCTCCATCATCGCGCGGCTGGGAGAGATAGTCGCCGATGGAGGCCCCGAGCGGCCGGGTCAGGATATAAGCCAGCCAAAAGCTGGTTACAGGATCGAGATGGAAGACGTAGTGGGCAACGGCGACTGCCGCGATCAGGCCGATGAACAGCAGCGCCGACTTCAAGTACCCGATATCCATGCGCTCGGAGACTAGATCGCCGGCAGCAGTGCCGAGGGCGAACGTAAAGAGGATCGCCAGCCAATAGAATCCCTCGCGTTTCGTTGTCGTAATCGAGTGGATTGAAAGCGTGCGCTCGCTTGCGTACCAGATCGCAAACGTTGTTGCGAGCGCGACAGCGAAGACTGCCGTGGTGAGCTCGAGCGCAACGCCCAGGTTGTCGGTCAGGTTATCAGTGATGAGAGTCCCGACCACACTGATCAGAGCCACGGAAATCCAGTAAATCGTCGGCACATATCGCTCTTTGCGAAACTGGACCCAAAGGGCGGCAATCAGGGCTACCGACATCACGATCGATGTGCCCGTGAGGCCAAGGCCGATATGGTCGTTCAGGAAGTCGGCGGCGGTTTCCCCGACGGTTGTGCAGAGCACCTTGATGATCCAGAAGAAGATCGTAATTTCAGGTACTTTGTTGAGCATCTGTCGTACGAGACCTCGACCAGCAGATTGGGTTGCCTCCACCTGTCCTGGTCGCCTGATCAATTGCTGTTCGACGTTCTGTACCATTCCCGCTCCCTTCAGGGCGCTGTGAACAATTGGGGCACCGTTCCCGCCCGGGGACGCGGGCACGGCGCCCTACCCACTCAGTCCACCTCGGTGTGGCGGTCACGGTGCCCGCCGCGGAGGTGGACCTGCAGCACGCTATGGCGTCAAGCTGAGAGGAAAATGAGACGGTGGAACAGCATGGCCAAAGCAGGACGAACGGGCTATCCGTGATGTCCAGACACTGATCCAGACCGGGGGTCGAACGCACGCCGACCCGCCACCCTACTCGTGATCCGGGTGTTTGCCATTCGTTGGTTCAGTGTTGTCTGTGCACGGAAATCGCCACCTGGACATCGTTCCCCAGGCGAGTGCATTCGGGCCCGATGGCTGCGGCGCGAGTCAAATTCGGGCGGAACCTCGCTCTCCGCATAGGGAGCGCACTCGGTGAGGTCGGTGGACCGGGAGCGCCGGTGGGCGTTGGTCATGAACCAGCACGCATCGGGCCGCGCTTTGTGGCGGCCAACTACTGCGTTGTAATCAGGAACCCACGCCGATCAGACCGATGACGAGGATGCCGAGAACCGCGCCGGTGATCGCCACGAAGATCCAGTCCTGCTGGAGGATGAAGAGGATCAGCGTCATTGCCACCCGGGAAAGCGGCGTCAGGATCAGGAGCAGCAATCCGAGCAGGATGATCGCGCTGGGCTCCAGGGTCTTCAGCCCATCGACGATCGATTGCCAGCTCACCTCGATCGGCTGACCGCCATCAGCAGTCAATTGGTCGAGCGTTGTGGGTCGTCCGGAGCCCGGTCCCTCGATCAGGTACAGGACGAGGCCGAACAGAATGACCGCACCGGCGGTAAGCACGCCGATCCGGAGTACGTAACTGATCCAGATCTCGAGGGGATGACCGCCGGGTCCGCGCGCGGCCAGAACCTCCTGTTCAGGCAACTCGACATCCATCAGGCGATCCCCAGCCCACGCAGCAGCATCTCGACCGAAACGATGCCCAGCACGACGATGAAGATCCGCCGGACCGTCGCGTTGCGGAACCGGACCAGCATGCGGGCTCCAATCGTCGCGCCGGCAAGGACCCCGAGCGCGACCGGCGCCGCGATCTCGGGCAGGATGTCGCCGCGCCAGAAGTAGATTCCGGCGCTGGCCGCCGCCGTCACGCCGATCATGAAGTTGCTGGTCGCGCTGGAGACCTTGAGCGGCAGGCGCATGGCGGTATCCATCGCCAGTACCTTGAGCGCGCCGGAACCGATCCCGAGCAGGCCCGAGACGATCCCTGCGATGTACATCATCCCGAAGCCAAGCGGCACGCGGGTGACCTCGTAGGAGACGTCGCGGCCGAGCGCGCGATCGGGGTAGTAGCTTGCGAGTTTCATGCGCACGGCGAGGGCGTCATTGGTCACGTTTGCCGGGATCTCCTCGCCGAGCTTCCTGATCATCGGGACGATCGAGAACAGGAGAATGAACCCGAACAGGAAGAAAAGGAGACGCGGATTGAGGTGTGTAGCAACGAGGGCACCGGTGATCGCACCGAGCGATGTAGCCAGCTCGAGGAACATGGCCACCCGCACGTTGGTCAGATGATCGCGCACGTAGGCCGCGGCGGCTCCGCTCGATGTTGCGATGACAGAGACGATGCTGGCCCCGATGGCCAAGCGAATATCGAGTCCAAAGCCGATCGTGAGTAGCGGCACGATCAGGATGCCTCCGCCCAGCCCGACCAGTGCGCCCAACAACCCGGCCCCCACTGCGGCCAGAAAGATCCCGGCAATGAAAAGCGTCAGCACCCCGAAGACCTCGCTCCTGAGTGGAGATGGCGAAGACTGACCTAATCCACCCCCGGGAATCTAACAAGATTCACGTCGGTCTGCATGGCTCAGAGACGGGGATCAACCAACGTCGCTATCCGGGCGATCAATGACCAGCCAACCGGCTGGAACCCAGATCGACTCGCCGTCCCAGTGCACATAGGCTGCGGCGCGATAGATGTAGATGATGCGGTGGAAATCGGGGCGCGGCACGTTGCGCTCCAGGTCAGGAACCACAGGCCGGCTCACGAATTCGGAAAGCTCATCCTGCATGGCGGATCCTTGCGATGCGCCGATCCGCAGCATGATCCGCGGTCAGTTGGAGTGGTCAGGATCCGGACGTACCATCGGAGCCGGCCAGAATCGCGTCACGCTGGGCGATCCACATCGCCATCGTGTGGCCGCGAATCGAGAGAAAGGCGACCCGCAGGCGATTCTCGTGGGCCTTGCTCGCTGGTTCTTCCCGGGTTTCGGCTGCTTTCAGCTCGGTTTCCCGGGCGGCTTCGCGGGCAATGCTGGCAAGGCGGGCTTGCTCGGCGCAGTCCCATTGAATCTGGGCGGCGTGCACTTCGGCACTGGAGGAGTGCTGATACTCGACCTGATGTTGGGCGGGGCGGGGAGTGCGCAGAGTTCGGCCGGCAAATGGATTCGCGTCATCCGTCATAGGGGAAGACCTGACTCGGTCATCGCACCTGCTGCCAGGATCGTGGCCCCGACCCTGCTTGTGCCGTGCTCTGGCCAGTTGGCGCCTTCACAACTGATCACGATGTGCCTCTCCCATGAACCGCGTTTGATACCGGCGGAGCTGAGCGGACGATGTTCCGCGTCGGCAGCCAAATAGAACCGGAATCACCGGTATTTCGCTCTGCGAGAGCGGAAGATCCTGCCGGGCGACCGGTAGATGGTCAAGCGGGTCGCCGACAGGTTGTCCCGCGAACGGCGGTGCCGTGACTACCGTTCGCGGGCGAGAGAATCGTTAGGCTGAGCCGGATTCAATGAGGCGGACATCTGCCGC
>DASQCG010000028.1:0-4814 GCA_035634825.1 Thermomicrobiales bacterium
GTCGCCGGTTCCGTCTTCCACTATCTGGTCGTGGACCTTGACGATCTCGCGGACCGGACACTGGCGGCAATCGACCCGGAGCGGGACGCGGATCAGAACAACCCGGCGCTGATCCCGGACGACATCGGTCTCGAGGCGGCCAGATTCGGCCCCGCCGATCTTACCGATGAGCAGCTTACGCACTTGGTCTCTGAGCGGTACCAGGTAAGCCGGGACAATGTCTCCCGGCTCTGCCGGCAGGCGCTGGAGGAGGCGCGAGAACAGGGCCACTCATTTGTCGGCACCGAGCACCTCCTGATTGCCCTCACCAAAGGCGGTCAGGCGGATGGAGCAACCGCGATCCTCGCCGGCATGGGCGTTACCACCGTTACCGTACGGGCTGCGGTCGAGGCGCTGTTCGGGCGGGGCACGGCGACGATCGCCGAGGACGGATTCAGGCGATATGCCAGCGCTCGAGTCAACCAGGTGATCGACAGCGTGTTCGATCTGGCCGATCCGCGACTGGGGCGGCATGCCACCTCCGGGCACCTGCTTCTTGTCTTGCTCGATCAGAACGGGGGCTCAGCGCTTCGCGTGCTCGACTCCCTCGGCGTCGATCGTGCCGAGCTTCGCGCCCGGGTTGAGTCCATTATCCAGTCGGATGGGTCGGATCAAGCCGAGCCCAAAGACCAATAGCCATTCCAGATCTGGAATGGGACCTTTGCGCCGCCTGATCACCTTGACCGAGCGCTTGGCGTCGTCATGCTGGCTGGTATGCGATACGTACTGTTGCTGCTGGCGGTGCTGACTGCGTTCTTCATGCCGATGCCGCTCGGCGCTATGGGTGCGCAAGGGCAATTGATCGCCACGATCGACCGGTTCGCGTGGCTGTGCATGGTCGTGCTCGTCCTGGCGGCGGCGTTGGTCGTGCTGGCTATGCCGCGGGCGACGCTGGGCTTGTTCACCGCGGCCGGAGGGACAGGCGTCCTCTTCGGAATCGGCCGGCTCGATCTCGTCCTGGCCGGCTCCGGTATCTGGATGCTGTTTCTCGCCGGGCTGACCTGGCTCGTCCTCCGGCTCGAACATTGGCGCCGCACCCGGCGAACGCGCACGTTCCCGGCCCGCGCCGACCTCCAAACGGCGGCATAGGGACGCTCGCCATGCAGCACAGCGCGTCCGCTGATTCCCTGCCGAAGGCATCGGCCAAATCCCGGGTTGGCGCGGCCATCGTCGTCCGCATCAAGCGGGTGCTGGTGTTCTTCGCGATCGTCTACGCGTTCGCGTTCCTGCTCTGGCTCGCGCTCTGGCTCATCGGCCTCGATCCGACCGAAGCGTGCCATTCGTTCGGCCCGGCCGGCTGCTGAACGCCGACTCCCGTTTCTGAGTCGCAACATTTCCACTCGCAACTCGTCAATAAACGTCGATTCTCCGGCCCCGACGTGGGACAATAGGGGGCTGATTATTTACGCCGTGTGCGATCAGGATCGACCGCGCCCGGAAACCGGCACCAACGCGAGGACCGGCGGTCGCGCGCCAGTACTGCATGACTGAACTTGTCCCTGTCCCAAGCGAACACGCCGGCGAATATGCCCGTCTCCTGATCGAGATCGAGACGCGCAAGCATGTCATCTCCGGTCTCCAGGGCGAGCGCGATGGGCTGGAGATGACGCTGACCAACTTCGCGGTCGAGCTCAAGGGGCGGGTCGGCGCGCTGCGGGTCGAGTTGAACCGGGTCAAGCGGCAGGTGGCCGAGTACCGCCGCCGGATCGAGCGGCTGCGCGAGAGCGACCTGCTCGATCCCGAACAGGTCGAGCGCGAGGTGGCCGAGGAGTTCGCCGAGCGGCTGGAGCAGGAGCGGCTGGCCGAGGAGCAGGCCGCGCGCGAGGGCCAACGGGTCGATGTCGAGCGACCGCGACCGCAGCTCGACGCCGAGACCGAGGCCGAGATCCTGCGCCTTTACCGCGAGCTGGCCAAGCGGTTTCACCCCGATCGCGCCCGCACCGAGAAGGATCGCGCTCGCCGCACCGACCTGATGCTGCGGATCAACGTCGCCTACAGCGAGCGGGATCTCATGACCCTGCAAGCGATGGCGCGCGAGGCCGATACCGGCGACCCCTCGACGGTTCTGCTCTCCGCAGAGGAGCGGGTGCAGTGGGCCCACCGCGTGGTCGCCCGCATGAACCTGCAGATTACCGAGCTGACCGAGCAGATCGCGATGCTGCGCCGGAGCGAGACCTTCCAGATGTGGCAGTCGCCCGAGAACAGCAGCGAGAGCATCCAGCAGGTCGAGCGCCGCGTGCGCGACCGGCTCAATCGCGAGCGGGACCGGCTCGACGAGGCGATCATCGATTACAACCGGATCGTCCGGCGTCGCCGGATGTCGCACATATCCGTCGAGCGCGAGTACGCCAGCTCCCCCGGCGAATGACCATGACCCACGCAATCACCCTTCGCCCGGCGCGGGTTGAAGAGGCCGCCGCCCTGAGCGCGCTGACCCACCGCTCCAAGCAATCACACGGCTACAGCGACGAGTTCATGACCCGGTTCATGAGCGTCGGTGACATGGTGATCACGCCCGAGTCGATTGCTCAGAACCAGGTCATGGTGGCCGAGGTCGATGGCCGGGTTGCCGGCTTCGCGCACCTCAAACCGCTCGATGAGCCCGATGCGGTCTGCCTCGAGGACCTCTTCATCGAGCCGGACGCGCAGGGAAAAGGCGTCGGCCGCGCGCTGTTCGACTGGGCCCTGGCGACGGCGGCCGAGCGCGGCTACGACTGGCTGGAATGGGAATCAGACCCGAACGCGGCCGGCTTCTACGAGAAGATGGGCGGCGAGAAGATCGGCGAGACGAAATCGACGATCATCGAAGGCCGCGTCATCCCCAAGTACCGCATGCCCACCGGCCGCAATTAACGTTAGCGACGCCCTGAGCACCTGACGCGGATCGTCACGACGCGCGCCGCCCGCAGTTTACCCGGGAGGCGTCGGGGATTGGGCCATCACGATCGCGACGAGGTTGCGCGAGCCGTTGTTCTCGATCGTGCCGAGATTTCCGTCCTCGCTCGCGAAGCCTTGGTACATCTCATAGACCGGGGGAATCGGAGTCGTTGCGGTGTATGCGCCCGACGAGGTGTCCGGGAAGGCCGATAACTCGGGGCCGGTCTGCATCATCGTCGTGGCCCTCTTGAGCGTGATCGGCGCGGTCATCACGCCCGACCGGACCAGAATCGACGCCGGGCCGCCAAAGGCCAGCTGATATGACTGACCTGGTTTCAGCGTCAGTTGGTAGGCGGTAACTATCGGATGACCCACCAGACCGGGCAGCCAGGACAGGTGTTCCTGAAGCGGGTATTCCACTTGGGCAGACACGGGACGCGCTCGCACGAGCAGTGGCGCCAGCGCGGAGAGTTGCAAGAATCCACGCCTGGATCGAAGCCAACGAATGTCCACCCGACACCCCCATCCCATGCCGGAACCCCGGCCAATGCCCCATCCCCCTCATCATATAGTGACCGTCAATGCACGAATCGCAGTCCGGAAACCAAGACCCGCACCGCGTGCGGTATGCGCCGACCCGAGCAATCACGCTTCGTCCAAAACCCAAAACCTACGGCGTGACTGGTGCCGGGGTGAGGGCGATGCCGGCGGCGTCGGTCATGAAGCGCAGGGTCAGGCCGAGGTTGATCCCCTGCCGGACCCAGAACTCGGCCCGCTCGTCGGTGCGGACTCGCTGGAAGGCGCGGATCGCGAACCGCAGGATCTGGAGGAGCAGCCAAATCAGCAGGAACAGGATGAGCGTGAGCACGAACTAGCGCCCGTTCCCGGCGGTCAACCCGACGAAACGGATGCCGAACAGATCCACGCGCTAGCCCGCGCCGCTCCTCGATTTCAGACGGCGCTGCCTTCGATGATTTCCGGCGTCGGCTCGTGCGCGGCGATGGCCGGCGCTTCCTCCGTCCGGATTGCGCTGTCGTCGACGATCACATAGTCCGGCCCGATCGTGACGACCTTCCGGATCGGGATCTGCTCGTGGGCGCCGAAAAGGCCGGGCTGGATCTCGATCCCGGTCAGGCGGAAGCTGCGATCATCGAACTCGACCGAGGCGACGTGCCCAATCGAGGTGCCGTTCCGGCTCATCACCGGGCGGTGGGTCAGCTCGTCCAGTACGAGGAAGTCTTCGTAGTGCGCGTTGACCGTGTCGCCATGGATGGATTCCCGGCGGTCGACGATCAGGGCGTCCGGGCCGAGCGTGTGGACATCTTTTGTATCAATATTTGGCTCGGACTCAATCTGGCGGAAGCCACCGGATTCCGTGAAGGCGAAGCCGGCCAGCCGCTTCCCCGGCCCATCGAGGTAGGTCCGGGCCAGCGTCCCGAGCTTCTCGCCGCTCTCGATGCTGAGCACCGGCAGCTCGTGGAGGTCTTTACTGTTCATCGTTGTCAGCGCGGGGCGCCTCGTAGATCGTCGTCTCGTCGGCCCTATCCAACTCGCGGATCGAATGCGTCGATGGCGGTCCGCACACCGCGTCGGCGACGACCACGATCTCGTCCCCAACGGTGATCACGTCGGTTTTGGAGACAACCTTGTTGCTCTTGAAGAAGCCAGGCGAGACCTCGAGGCCGGTCACGCTCATCGTGTGCTCGTCGATCTCGGCCGATGCAACCTGACCGACGAGAGTTCCTCCCTCGGTGACGACCTTCTCGCCGACGATGACCGAGACCGGCGTCATGTCGGCGGCGTCCGGTGACTCACGCAGGGCGGAATCGTTTTCGACCGTCATGGCATCCGGCCCAATCGCGTGGACATCGTTCGCCGAAACCCAGCGCGTCTGCGGG